>JAKLDZ010000746.1 GCA_022703255.1 Myxococcota bacterium
TCCGGTGGCGATTCCTCCGGCGGCAGCGCCGGTGTGGGCGGCTCCGGTGGCACCGCGGGCTCCGGCCCCATCCCCACTCCCGGATTCGCCTCCGTGACCTCCGTGTCCTCGACCTCGGCCACCATCGCCTGGAATGCCTCCGGCCAGACCTCTGCAACCCGCGTATACATCGGCTCCGAGCCTCCCGCCTCCCCCGGCGGCCCCCTCGCGGACCAGAGACTCGTCGCCACCCTCGACGGCAACGCCTCCAGCCACTCGCTCTCGGACCTCGCGCCCGCTACCGACCTGTTCGTGCGGATCGAACGCGACACCTCCGGCGGCACCGTGAGTGACGATGTCCGCGTGCGAACCGTCGGCGGCCCCAGGGCCCACCTCGACTCCCCCGTCCGCTCTGTCCACTCCTTCGGTCCCCGCGTCCTCATGGTCGTGGTCGCCAACGGCTCCGGCTCCACCTGGCAGTCCTCCGGATGGTCCGTCACCCGCGCCGATGGCAAGTCCATCGCCGTCAACGCGGTTCGCCGACACTCCATCGCAGTCGGCGCCCCATCCTACACCGTCGGATACGGAGAGGACTACAGCGATTCGGTCATCGACGTCGATCACCGCATCTACCTGCAACTCGCCGAACCCCTGGGAAACCACGACCTGTTCCGCGTCACCGGTCCCAACGGCCTCTCCATGACCGTCCCCTTCAGCGACCGATACACCGAGACACCCATCATCCAGCTCAACCAGGTGGGATACAACCCGCGCGCCACCGAGCGCTGGGCCTACGTGTCCGGGTGGATGGGCGACGGTGGCCCGATGTCGTTCGACGGAATGCCCGGGAGCGCAGAGGTGCTCCGGGATCCTGCCGACGATGCGACAGCACGCACGGTGGCCCTGGCATCGACGGCAATTTCGGCTCGTTCCTCCAACGATGAAT
>JAKLDZ010000747.1 GCA_022703255.1 Myxococcota bacterium
CGCGCCGAGCAGCGCCTGCAGGCCCTCGAAGTGCGCGCGCGAGGCCTCGCCCAGGTAGTCGGTGATACGCGGCGCAGCGGCGACGATCGCCGCGAGCGCGGGATTCTTGGTGTCAAGTATGCGCAGCGGGTTGGTGTGCAGCCGACGGCGCGCTTCGGCATCCAGAGCGGCTTCGTGGCCCGCGAGATAGGCGATCAGGTCGGTGCGGTGGCGCGCGCGCTCCTCGGCCTGCCCCAGGCAGTTGAGTTCCAGGCGAACGCGGCCCACGCGCTCGATGCCCAGGATCTTCCACAGGCGCGCCAGCATCACGATCAGCTCGGCGTCGATGTCCGGTCCGGCGTAGCCCACGGCCTCGACGTTGACCTGATGGAACTGGCGGTAGCGGCCACGCTGCGGGCGCTCGTGGCGGAACACCGGGCCCATCGACCACAGGCGGCGCGGCGCCCCGTAGGCGAGATCGTGCTCGACCACCGCGCGCATCACGCCGGCAGTGAACTCGGGGCGCAGGGTGAGGTTCTCGCCGTTGAGGCGGTCCTCGAAGGAGTACATCTCCTTCTCGACGATGTCGGTGATCTCGCCGATGCCCTTCACGAACAACTCGGTGTACTCGACGATGGGCGTGCGGATCTGCTGGTAGCCGTAGCTGCGCAGCCATTGCGCCACGCGCGCCTCGAACCACTCCACGAGCGCAGCGTCTGCAGGCAGCAGATCGTTCATGCCGCGCACCGCGGCGAGCTTGTTCTTGGCCATGGGATCAGGCGGCGCCGCCGCCGTACTTGCGCTCGACGTAATCGGCCACGATCGCCTGAAACTCCTCGGCGATGCGCGCGCCCTTGAGGGTCACGCTGCGTTCGCCGTCAACGAAGACCGGGGCCACCGGCGCCTCGCCCGAGCCCGGCAGGCTGATGCCGATGTT
>JAKLDZ010000748.1 GCA_022703255.1 Myxococcota bacterium
TGGGCGGCTGTGCCCGCCACGCGTCGGCTCCTCACCATGGATGAGCGGGGCTGCAGGGTGAACCGCAGGTTCGCGCTGCCCGCGCTGGATCCGAGCTTCCCCTCCCAGCTCGCGCGCCTGCGCCACGGGCTGCGAGGCTCGCTCCTCCTCGTCCGGGTCGGCCGGAGATGGGAGTGGCACGGCGCCGGTGCCCGACTCCTCGGACCCGGTGCGTGGATTCGTCGCGGCGCCCGGCGCGTGCGGTTCTGCCACCGTCATGAACTGGCTGGCGCGCTCCGGGGAGCGCTCGACCGTGGCATCTCTGTGGCGATTGCCACGGAGCGGCCGACGGAGTCGATCGGACCGAGAGGGCGCAGCCTGGTCGCGGAGGTGAGCTGCTGCCCGGCGACGGACGCGAGCTGACCGGGCAGGGGAAAGGGAAGGGGCAGGGGCAGGGATAGGGGTAGGGGCAGACACGCGAACGCCCTTGCGCTACGTTGTCCGCGATGAGCGAGCAGGCACGCAAGCGCGACGTTCCGGTGGCAGGCGCCCGCTACCTGCGGAAGCCCGTGCCCCTGCTCTTTCCGTCGGAGGAGTCTGTGCCGGTCACCAAGCGGCACATGATGCTGCGCACCGCGCTGTTCCAGACGCTGTGGCTCGCGTTCGAGGGGCGCTTCGCCCTCGGCTCCGATCAGTTCGTCTACGGGTCCCCGACGCGCCCCTCGGACTCGTGCGCGCCCGATCTCTTCGTCCGCCGCGGCGGGCCGGCCGAGGACTTCGACTGCTGGAAGACGTGGGAGCGCGGCGCGCCCGAGCTCGCCGTCGAGATCATCTCCAAGTCGGATCGGCGCGACTGGCCCTGGGAGGACAAGCTTGCGCGCTACCAGGCGCTCGGCGTGCGCGAGCTCGTGCGCTTCGATCCGGACGCCGCTGACG
>JAKLDZ010000749.1 GCA_022703255.1 Myxococcota bacterium
GTTGCCCTGCTCGCCGCCATCATCGCTGCCGGCTTCTGGCTCGGCTTCAGTGAGAGTGGCCTCGGTGCGCTCGCCCGCCTCGCCGGCGCGGCGAGCGGCGGCCGCTTCGCCGTCGAGCAGCCGAGCGGCCGCCTCGTCGGTCCGCTGGGGTTTGTCCGGCTGAGCTGGAAGGAGCCGGGGCTGGAGGTCGAGGTCGACGATCTGCGTATCGAGTGGACTCCTGCTGCCCTGTTCGAGAAGCGGCTGGTCATCGGCGAACTCGCCGCGGCGCGGCTCCGGCTCGACATCGCCAGCTCCGACGAGGCGACGCCGCCGCCGGCCAGCCTGGTCTTGCCGGTTGCGGTCGACGTCAAAAAAATGGCCGTTTCCCGGCTCGACTACGGCCAGGTGTTCAGCGTAGGCGACCTGCGCGGCGTCTTCGCCAGCGACGGAACGACGCACCGCCTGAGCGACTTCGGCGCCCAACTCGGCCTGGCCGTGATCGCCGGTTCGGCCGAACTCGGCGGCAGCGCGCCGCTGCCCCTGCGCGTGGACGCCAGCGTCGCCGGCAAGCTCGACGATCAGGCGGTGCGGCTGGCGGTGAGCGCCGACGGTCCGCTCGAGCGTATCGAAGTGAAAGTCATCGCCGAGGAAGGGGTGAGCGGCAGCGGCCGGGCGCTGCTGACGCCCTTCGCCCGCCATGCCTTTGTCGAGGTGCAGCTGGCGCTGGCCGATGTCGATCCGGCCGCCTGGGTCGCCGGTGCGCCGCAGGCCCGCCTGACGCTGCGTGCCGAGGTCAAGCCGGACGAGCGGCAGGCTGGTGTGCTGAACGGCAATTTCGCTGTGGGTAACAGCATGGCCGGCCCCCTTGATCAGCAGCGCCTGCCGCTGGAAAAGTTGAGCGGCAGTTTCGTCTTGGGCGACGATGGCGGC
>JAKLDZ010000075.1 GCA_022703255.1 Myxococcota bacterium
TCCTTTGCCTCCTGCCCCCGAGGCTCCGCCCCAACCGGAGCCGCCAACACCCGCGCCGCCAACACCCGCGCCGCCAACACCCGCGCCGCCAACACCCGTGCCGCCCATGCCCGCCGTGCCCGCAGCCCCGCCCGCGCTCGCGTCCGCGCCCGCGGAACCGCCGCTGCCGGTCGCTCCCGCAGCACCGCCCGCGCTCGCATCGTCTCCCGCGCCGCCGCCGAGGCCTGCGTCAACTCCGGCCTGCCCCCCGGATCCGATGCCGCCCTCGCCTCCGCTGCCGGCCTGCCCACCGACGCCGCTGGCACCGCCTTGCCCGCCTTCGCCACTCTGTCCCCCGGTGTTGTCCCCGCCCTGGCCCCCCTGCCCTGCCATGCCGCTCGATCCGCCGGAGTTCGACGCGCCTCCCGCACCGGCCGCGCCGCCCAGGTTCGAGGAGCCGCCGGAGTCTCCACCCGACGTCCCGCCCGACGCTGCGTCGTGATCCGAAGCATCTGGCACCGCAGCGTCGCTGCCCGCCTTGCCGGCGAGCCCCGCAGCGCCGGCAGCCGCGTCCTGGTCGGCTTCCGGGTCCGCGGCGAAGAACTCCTCGCCTCCGCACCCCGCGGCAATCGAGCCCGCCAACAACCAAGCCCACCCTCGACGAGACATCGGAACCTCCCTGGACGCGGAACAGGATAGCAGGACCGGCGCGAGGCCGCACCAGGATGCACCCCGAGGAAGATGCGGGAAGCCAAGGAGCGCGGGGCTCAGGGCTCGAGGCCGTAGGTGTCGTACACGAACGCCAGATCCCGGCGAATGCGGTCGGCGTCGAGGCCGAATTTCTCGAGGCTGTAGGCATGCGGGCTGCGGCGCGAGCGCTGCTTGTCCGACTGCGCCTTCACGCGCTCCCAGAAAGCGGGTGCGGGGTCGATCTCGAGGAACTCGACCAGCTCGCGCAGGGTGCCCTCGAGGTCCGTCATCATGCGCGGGTAGGTCACGACGCGGAGGTTGGCGGCGGGGATCCGCCCGGAGGCGTACTCGCGGTGGAATGCGCGAAACATCTCGCACGACGCCTGGTAGAGGTTCTCGAGGTACGCCCTGCGCTTGTCTTCGTTCGTGGAACGAAACATGTCGTAGGACTTCTCGAGCACGTCGGTGAGCATGGACATGCCGGAGGGGATGGTCTCGACCGGGTCCCGCACGAGGTAGACGAGCTTGCAGTCGGGGTAGCGCTCGAGCAGGGTGGGGACGCGGAGCGTGAGGGTGCTGGCCTTGACGGCGATTCGGCCGCTTCGCTTGAGCATCAGGTTGCGGCGCCAGCAGTCCTCGAGAAACCGGAACAGCCGCGCGCGCGCCTCGGGAGGCTCACTGCGCTCGTCGAAGATCCGCTTCGAGGACTCGCTCCCCCACGAGTCCTCCCACGCCAGGAAGTAACACCAGAGGAACGCTCCGTCGATGAAGCGGAAGAACGCCATCGCGTCGTCGGTCTCGACATCCCGAAGGCTCGTCTGGTGCGCGGCGGCGTTGTGATAGCGCGCAGGCGACAGGGGCTCGAACAGCTCGATCAGCGGGGAAAACACCTTGCGCGCCGAGATCGCGGGCAGAAGCATCTCCCACAGCTCGAAGGCACAGAGCTGCTCGGAGCCGACCAGGAAGCGGTGCAGGAACGTGGTGCCGCTGCGCGGGTTTCCCAGGATGAAGACCGGACGATCGATCGGCGTCTTTCGCCAACCGCGGAACAGGACGTCGTCGAGACCGGCGGTTACCGCGTTGACGGCACGTTGCAGGCCGATGAGGCCGAGGGTCCCGACCGGACGCAGGTGGAACCCGAACGTGCGGTTCTGCAGCGCGTAGAGGCTGAGGAAGTCGGTCACGTCAATCGACCCACACGCCGGCGCCCGAGACCATGGTGAAGCCGGCGGCGGCGCTGCTGAAGACGATCCGATCACCCGCGAGAATGCGTCGCTCCCGCAGCAGGTGATCGAGAGCGAGGGGCACGGTGGTGGTCGCCGTGTTGGCGTAGTAGCGGTGGGTCAGCGCAACCTTGCGTGCGTCGATTCCCATGGCCGCGGAGGTCTCCAGGACGACGGCATCGCCCGGCTGGTGGAAGACGAAGTGATCGATCTCGTCGGTCTTCCAGCCGACCCGTTCGAAGAGCTTGAAGAGCTCGGGGGGGGCATGGACGTTGAGCTTCATCAGCTCGGTGGAGAGCGAGTCGAAGGTGCCGTCGATGGGGACCTTGCACAGGTCCCAGTGCTTGGGCAACGACATGTTCGCCATCGCGAGCAGCTTCATGCTGCCCTCGTCGAAGGGCTCGCGACGGATCAGGAACGCAGCGGCCGCGTTGCCCACGGTGAGGCCCGCAGCCTTGCGCATCAGGTCCGCGGGGCCCTGCAGATCGAAGGACAGGAACTGGCTCGACAGCTCCGCCGAGCACACCAGGGCGGTTCGAAGCTCGGGATGCAGCGCGAGATACGAGCAGGCGATGTGGATCGACTCGAGCAACCCGACGCAGGCACTGGTGACGTCGAAGGCGTGGCAGGACTGCACGCCGACCTTGTGCGCGACCTCCATGGCGGTCGCGGGCTCGAAGTAGTTGCGCGCGATGCCGCCGAAGATGAGCAGGTCGATGGCATCGGGCATCAGGTCGTTGGCCTCGAGGCACGCGGTCGCTGCACGGGCGGCGTAGTCGGCGACACGCACGGAGGTGTCGGGCTCGAAGTAGCGCACGTGGGTGTTGCAGCGAGCGAAGACGTACCGGACCGACTCCTCGACGACGGGCCAATGCGCGGGCTTGCCGCGATAGCTCTCGCGGATACGGCGCAGCACCTCGTCGTTGTCGACGCGTCCTGCGGGGAGCACGACGGCAGGGCGGGAGAGATAGACGCGAGGAAAGCTCATGCAGACACGCGGCGGGGCGGGTCGATCCGCGGTGTATCTTGTCACCGAGGCGGCCGGGTGCGCAACCCAGGCTGGCGGGGAGGGTCCGAAGGGAGGCCGAAGCGGGCTACTTGCCGGGCTGCGCGTCGGCGCTGCTGGCCGAGGGAGCCGGTGGAGCCGCGGAGGGCGGCGCCGGGGTCGAAGACGACGCGCTGGCGGAAGCGGAGGCGGGGGCCTCCGGAGACTGCGCCTTGCGCGCCTCTTCCTGACGCTGCAGGGTCTTCGTGTAGCGGAAGATGTCGAACTCCGGCTCCTTCTTGAGGCACGAATCGCACCGCGCGGAGTCCGGCCAGGCAGTGACCTCGACCACGCACTTCGACCAGCACCGGTACGCCTCGGGATGGGCGGCGCGCGCGTCGGCCATGGGGGTCACGCAGCGGCGAACGTAGTCCCGCGCCCTGTCCGGGGTGCTTCCGGGCTGAAGGCGGGCCACGTGATCGCAGACCGCCTCAGGGTCGGTCGGCTTGCAGCCGGTCATCGACGGCAAGGCGAGCACGCCGATCAAGAGGATCAGGAATCGCGTCATGGGCGAGATGGAATCCTCGCACGACACCGAAGTCAAGCAGGACTCCCGCGGGGAGCGTGCGGCAGCGGGCATGAGACGCTTGCGGGCGGCGGATGCGATTGAGAGCATGCGGACATGCTCGCGACGCATTGTCCGAACTGCGGGAATCCCGCACCCGTATCTCTCGCGACGCCGACATTCGTGCATTGCCGCGCGTGCGGATACCAGGGAAGACCCCGTCCGGAGGCCGAACAGCGCATGCTCGAGGCCGCGGAGGTGCTGCGCCTGTCCAACGCGCGCAACCGTCAAATCGCAGGTCTGCGCCTCGCACTCGTCACCTCGGGCAAGCTCGTCTCCGGCTGTCTGCTCACCGCAACGATCGCGCTGACCTTGCTCTGCGGGCTGCCAGTGCTCCTCGTCACGCTGATCGTCCTGCCCGGCATCCTCACTGGCTGGTTGGAGAAGGTCTCCTGGGTCATCGCGATCGTCCCCTTCCCCCTGAGCATCTTCGTCTTCGGCATGGGCGTGGTCTTCATCGTCCGTCAGGCCCTCGGACGGCTCGAGGAGGGCTGCGCTGCGGTGCCTCCCGCCGCTCCCGGCGAGAGCGCATCGTGCCACGTGTGCGGCGCTCCGCTCACCATGGTCGGCGAGGCGGGCGTGGCCCGCTGCGGCTTCTGCCAGGCGGACAACGTCGTGACCGCGCGAGCGCTCGATCGTGCCCGAAAACGCCGCGACGTCATCATGGAGAACTATGCACGCGGGATTGGCGCACTGACCTTGAAGGTGCATTCCGTCTCGGCGCTCGGCGCGGTCGGCTGGGGGGTCGCAGTGGCGGTCACGGCGGTCGGTTCGTGCACGGCCGCGAACGTGTACGACGAGCACCTGGCGACGGTCACCGGCCCCCAGGGCGCGAAGAAGCTTGCCGATGTGAAGCCGATCGTGTCGATCGTCGTCGATGCTCAATCCGTGTACTGGTGCGGTGCGCACCAGGTGTACGCCGTACCGTTGCAGGGCGGAGAACGGCGCCTTCTGACCGCCGAGCCGGGCTCCATGGCCACCGACAGATCGCTGGTCGGCGATGGGTCCCATCTGTACTGGATGACGACCACCGGCGAGGTCCGTCGCGTCGCAAGGACCGGTGGCCCCCTCGCCACGATCGCGAAGGTAGAGGGCGTCACGGGCGCCGACCTGCGGATGGCCCTCGATGCGGACTCGCTGTACGTGACCACGCGTCGCTCGCTGGTGCGCGTGCCCAAAGCCGGGGGACCTCCCACGACGCTCACGGAGACACAGCGAGCGACCCAGGAGGTCGCGATCGACGATACCCACGTGTACTGGTTCGAGGAGAGGGTAGCACCCGGTCGTCCCCGGTTCCTCCAGCGCATTTCCAAGACCGGAGGCGCGGTCACCACGCTGTACAGCCAGGACTCCATCAGCTCGACGGTCCGCCCTGCCCTCGACGAAACGTCGATCTACTACGTCGCGAACTACGGCAACTCGATCAACCGTCAGCCGAAAGCTGGGGGGAATCCGACGCGGATCGCCGCATCGGAGGAGACGGAGATCGAGCATCTCGCGCTGGACGGCGGCTGGGTGTACTTCGCGACGCGGTACGACTCGCTGGGGTGCAGCGGGACGGCGTACGGAGCGATTCGCCGTGTTCCCAAGGGTGGGGGGAAGATCGAAGAGTTGACGAGCGGGCTCAAGACGCCGGCTGCGCTCGCGCTGGACGGGACCTCGGTGTACTGGGGGGACCTGTTCCGCGAGACGCTGATGAGGATGCCGAAGCGCCCCTGAACTTCTGCTTCCCCTCGGTGCATGAGGACCGATACGATGGTGAGTAGTCCCTTGCGCGGAGGTACGAGATGCGGGCGCGCGGATTCCTTGTGATCGGGGGTGCGTTGCTGGTTGTGGGCTGCGCCACCGGCACCGACGTGGATACGACGGACTTCGCGAAGGGAGGCAGCGGCGGCGACCACCAGGACGCCGGGCAGCCGGAAACGGGAACGCCCACGGACGGCGCGCCCGACGTCAAGAAGGACGGGCCGGTGGAGGCTGCCGACGCCAAGGTCGAGGCGGAGGTCGGACCGGAGGCGGCTCCGGATGTCGCACCGGAAACCGCACCGGAAGCGGCTCCGGACGTGGCACCGGAGGTGTCGCCGGAAGCGGCTCCGGATGTCGCACCGGAGACCACGGATCCGTGCAGCGGAGTCGTGTGCAACACCCCGCCGGTGAACAACTGCAAGGACGCCAACACGCTCGAGGCGTTCAACCCGACCGGTGTTTGCAGCGTGGGAGTGTGCCTGTACTCCTCCCACGACGAGCCGTGCACCTGGGGTTGCTCGATGGGCGAGTGCAAGCCCGACCCGTGCATCGGAGTGACGTGCACCACGCCGCCGGCGAAGCAGTGCAGCGATGCGACGCAGCTGAAAGTCTACGATTCCCCGGGGACGTGTCAGGCGGGCACGTGCTCGTACGCATCGCACCTGGAGCCCTGTCAGTTCGGATGCGCGGGCGACGCGTGCGCAGGGGATCCCTGCATCGGGGTGACGTGCACGACGCCGCCGCCATCGAGCTGCACGAGCGCCACGGTGTTGCGCACGTTCGCGGTTCCCGGGGTCTGCGGCAACGGCGTTTGCGGCTACAACCCGGTGGACACGCCCTGCCCGCACGGGTGCGAGGACGCCGCGTGCAAGGAGTGCACGGTGGATGCGGACTGCACCGGGAGCAACTGGTGCAACGCGGGCAAGTGCGTCGCGTGCGCGACCGACGCGCACTGCGGCGCGAGCTGCACGGACTGCCTTGCGATCGGACAGGTATGCCAGGGAGGCACCGCGTGCGGGTGCGGTGCCGCGACCAAGATGTGCGGTGAAGCGTGCGTGTCGACTTCGTCGCCTGCGACGGGCTGCTCGGCGGCATCGTGCGACGCGTGTCCCCTGCCCGCCCACGCCACGGCGACGGACTGCAGCGGCGCGGGCAGCACGTGCGGGTTCGTCTGCGATGCGGCGCTGCACCGCGTAGCCGAGGCCTCGGCATGCGTGTGCGACGCGGCCAAGCACTTCGTGGAGGTCGGCGGCGCATGCCAATGCGACACCGGCTACGTGCCCCAGGGCGACACCTGCCAGCTCGATTGCCCAGGCACCGTCGTGGGGAGCAACTGCTACTGGTACGAAAGCGCGGCCATGACCTTCGACGCGGCCGAAGCCGTCTGCGCCGGCAAGAGCGGGCACCTCGCGTCGGTCCTGAGCGCAGCAGAGAACGAGTCGGTCCGCGCCCTCGCGGCGTCGAATGCGTGGATCGGCCTGAGGGATCTGCAGGGCGACAAGGTGGCGAGCGAGCTGGGCGACGACTGCACGGACGCGCCGACGATCGACGCGCTCGGAGGGCGATACGCCGACAGCACGACACCTTTGTACGACGATGCGGCGCCGTGTTCGAAGAGCACGAACGGCGGTGACGACATGTTCTTCCGGCTGGATGTGACAGCGTCGTGGACGTGGGTGTTCACGGCGACGTCCTCGGCGTTCGATCCGTACCTGGGGTTGTGGACGCGCGGGAGCGGGAGCGGGTACACGGGGTGTCTGTCGAGCTCGGTGGAGTGCGACGACGACGACGGACCGGGGCTCTCATCGCGGATCGTGCGCACGCTGGATCCTGGGAGCTACATGCTGATCGTGGACGCGGCGGACGACTGGTACGGGTCGTTCACGTTGCGGGCGCGCCGGTTCACGTTCACGGATGGGGCGACGCACGTGTACCAGAACTGGTCTGGGGAGGAGCCGAACGATTCGGGGAGCAACGAAGCGTGCGCGGAGATCAACTCGAGCACGGGCAAGTGGAACGACATTCCGTGCAGCAACACGCATCCCGCGGTGTGCAAGAAGCCGCTGTGAGGGCGGTGCGGGCCGTGCCCGGGGCGAGAGGTCGGGCGCCGTGGGGTGTTCTTCGGGGCCGGTGGTAGGGCATGGACACGGGCGCGGCATGTGCGATAGTCCATGTCCTCTCAGGCCTGATGCGGAGCCACGCTACATGAACCAGAGTTCGCCGGCGCAATCCGGGAAGGTCATCCCCAGCGGCAGCCGCCTCGAGTGCTTCTGCCCGCACTGCGCATCGTCCCTCGTCGAAGGCGAACACCTCAGGCTCGAGATGCTCAACGGCCGCGGCGAGCGGGGCACGCTGCTGCTCAGCCCGTTCCTGAACGTGTTCGACAGCTCGAGCACGCTGCAGGAGGGAAAGGGCGAGGAGGCGCAGGATCTGTTCTGCCCCCATTGCCGGGCCTCGCTCAAGGACATGGCTCGCCGCTGCGAGGCCTGCGGCTCGGCAGCCGCCCGGTTCCATGCCGAGATCGACGACGAGCGGATCGACTTTTTCATCTGCCTGCGCAAGGACTGCCACTGGCACGGGATCAGCGAAAAGGCTCGCAGCCGTCTCATCCTCGAGGCCGAGGGCTTCCACGATCCGGTCAACTCGCGCCAGCTGATCCGCAGCGGCACGCGCCTTCACTGCGCTTGCCCGCACTGTCAGCAGGAGATCAGCAAGGGCGACGATCTGACCGTGGCGATTCGAACGGTCGGGGGGCACGACGGCGTCCTCACGCTCAGCCCCCATCTGAACAACTTCCGCGCGGAGTGCAGCATCGAGACCGAATCGCGCGAAGAGCTCGCCACCATGTCCTGTCCGCTGTGCGGTCATGAGCTCGTTTCCGACGAGCGGCACTGCGAGCTGTGCGGGGCGCGAGCGGCGCGCTTCGAGGTGCGCACCTCACGCGGCAACGTGAGCTTCTACATCTGCTTGCGTCGCCAGTGCCACTGGCACGGTCTCGACGACGAGGCGCGTGCCCGCCTGGAGCTGGAGTAGGAACGGGTCAAGGCACGGAGGTGGTCCGGCCCGAAAGCGGCTCCCACTCCTCCTCGAGCTCGTCGGCCGTCGCCGCGATCTCCTCCACCCAGTCGAGCACCCGCCCCCCGTTCAGCAGCTCCAGCGGCACCGTGTAGTACAGCCGATAGGAGCCATCCTCGCTCCGCCCAATCGTCGCCCACGGAAGCACGTCGTTGCGCGCAAGCAGCTCCGCGGGATCCACATCCATCCCCGTCAGGATCGGACAGCGCAGCAGCAGCCACGCCTCGTCACCCACCGAGTAATCCACCACCTCGACACGCTGCCGACGAGCCGACGCGGCCGCCTCGGGTTCCCCGAACACGAAGTCGACGGCCACCGCGCCATCATCGTCGCGCACGAGGGAGAAGCGTTCCCGGAGGAAGCAGCGAACCTGCTGGAAGCTCTCGAAGAACACCGATTCCGCAACGAGCCGGCGGGCGAGGTCGACGTCGATCTTCGCGAGCGCGGTCCACGCGTCCTCGTCGACATCGTCCCAGTCCGGGGTGTTGTCGTGCACGTAATCGCCCTGCGCATCGACGTAGAACCGGATACGGACGTCGTAGCCGCTGCCCTGGTCTGCCGGGGCGAAGGGCGCACCGCAGTAGCGGCAGGAGGTGCGTTCGCTCCAGGGGGCGATGGCCGCGCCGCACCCGGCGCAGGCGGTGGGGCGGTCGATTCGGGACGGGCGAACGCCGACGACGGAGGCCGGGATCGTGATCAGGTAGCTGAGCTCGGAGTCGGGCGCGTCGAGGCGCGCGAGCTCCAGCCCCCACGTTTCGCAGACCCTGCGCAAGGCTCGGTCGATTCCGGCCGGGTTCATCGGGGGTACGGCTCCTGCGTGGCTACTTGTTGCAGCCTCCGTCCTTGAACGTGCAACGCTGGAACTTGGTGCACACGATCGCCTGGGCGCAGTCCGCGTTGGACGTCAGCGCGCACTTGCCGTCCTTCGGCGTACACAGGCCGGACTGCTTGCAGTTGCCGCTCTTCTTGCAGTCGGCGGGAGTCTCGGCGACGCACTTGCCGTCCTTCGAAGTGCACCGTCCGGAGGCCGCGCACAGTTGGGACTTGGTGCAGTCGTCCTGCGTCGCCACGCAACGCCCGTCCTTGGCGGTGCACTGGAACTCGGTCTTGCACGCCTCGGAGGACGCGCAGTCCTTGGCCGACTCGGCGACACAGGTGCCGTCCTTGACCGCGCAGCGGCCCTGGGTCTTGCACGCGCTGTCGGACTCTGGGACCTCGGAAGCGGACGCGAAGCAGTGGAACTTGGAGAGCGCCGCGCACTTGCCGCCCTGCATGACGCACTGCCCATCGGACTTGCAGGTCTTGCTGCAGGCTGGATCGATGAAGCGCGACAGATCGATGCACTGCCCGTCGTGAGCGTCACAGGTGCCGGACTTCTTGCAGTTCTCCGAGGACTTGCAGTCGGCGTCGTTGGCCGCGACGCACTTGCCTTCCTTGGCCGAGCAGCGCCCCTCCTTGGTGCACGCGGTCGCGCTCTTGCAGTCCGCGTCGCTCGCCGCCTTGCACGCGGTTCCCTTCTCGCCGGTGCACAGCCCGTTCTTCGTGCACCCCTCGCTCTTCTTGCAGGTGTCGTCCTCGCACCCCGCAAGCGCAAGCGCCATCAGGGAGACCAGCGCTGCACCCAGGCGAACCCATCGCGTCGAACTCATCGTCTTCCTCGCTTTTCCCGTCGCGCGAGTGCCACCTGATTCCGCACTCCCGCCGCCAGCGACGGATGCTACTGCGCCTCGCCGCTCACTTCCACTCGGTCGTGACCTCGGGCATCAGGTCGATCGGGTAGGTGATCAACACCATTCCGGCAGGAGGACGCGGGAACACCATCGTCTCGAACACCTTGCCGGCGCAGTCCACGACCTTCTCGTTGGGCAGCTTGCTGGAGGACATGTCCACCGAAGCCACCTTCCCCTCCTCGTCGATCATGAAACGGGCGACGAGCTTTCCGCGGAGGTTCGGGTGCTTCTTGAGCTCGGGCTCGTAGCAGGCCCCGATCTCCGGGAGCTTGTCACGGATCACGCCGCGCACCGCCTCGGCGCTGAGCGGCGGGCCTTGCGGAGCGGACGCGGACGGTGCGGCGATCGAAGGCTGCGTGGAGGGAGAGGAAGCGGACGCGTCCGGAGCGACATCCCAGCTCATCGCGGGACGCGAACGAGCGGGCGGGGGGTCGCCCTGCGGGGCTTGGGACGCCGCGCATCCCGCCACGACGGTTGCGAGGACGGGCCACAGGGCACGCTTTCCGCGCGAATGCATCCGCTCACCGGTATCGCAGAAGGCCGGGGTCATCAAGGGCGCCGCAGAACGTTTGCGCGAGACCTCCCTTTGCGCTACCTGCGCCCCTCGATGCGCGTGACCTTCCCCTTCGCCGCCCTGGTCGATCAGCAGGCCATGAAGACCGCCCTGCTCCTCAACGCCGTCGATCCAGGCGTCGGCGGCGTGCTCCTCAGCGGCCACAAAGGAACCGGCAAGTCCACCGCGGTCCGCGCCCTCGCGTCGATCCTCCCCGACATCCGCGTCGTCGACGGGTGCCCGCTCCACTGCGACCCCGCTTCCTCCGACGGCCTGTGCGACGCGTGCTCCCGGCGAGCCTCGAACGGCGCCGCACTCCCCGTCGCCACTCGCCCCATGCCGTACGTCGAGCTCCCCCTGTCCGCCACCGAGGACCGTCTCGTCGGAACCCTCCATGTCGAGCGGGCCCTGCAGACCGGCGAACGCTCCTTCGACCCCGGTCTGCTCGCCGCCGCGCACCGAGGGATCCTGTACGTCGACGAGGTCAATCTCCTCGACGATCACCTGGTGGACATGCTGCTCGATGCGGCCGCCTCCGGGGTGAACGTGATCGAGCGCGAGGGGATGTCACTGTCGCACGCATCGCGCTTCCTGCTGGTCGGGACGATGAACCCGGAAGAGGGGGACTTGCGACCCCAGTTCCTCGATCGATTCGGCCTGTACGTGAGCGTGGAGGGGATCGAGGGAACCGCCGATCGCATGGAGCTGGTGCGGCGACGATCGGCCTTCGAGCAGGAGCCGGCGGCGTTCGCGGAGCGCTGGCGCGAGGAGCAGGACGCCTTGAAAGAACGTCTGCGGGCAGCGCGCGTTGCGGTAGGCGGCGTTGCGACCGACGACGACGCCCTGGAGCTCGCCGTGGAGCTGGCCGTGCGCTCGGGCGCGCGGGGGCACAGGGCCGAGCTGGCGATCGTGCGCGCGGCGCGAGCGCTCGCAGCGCTTCAGTCCGAGCGGAGCGTCCACGCTGCGCACATCGCCGCGGTCGCGCGGTTCGTGCTCCCTCATCGGATTCCCGACGCCAGGCTGTTGGGACCGGAGACGCTCGAGGAGCGGGTTGCGGCACTGCTCGAACGCGTGGGGTTGGGGCCTGCGGGTGCGGTGCGCGACGCGGACGACGACGACGAGCTGGAGTCGATGCTCGTGCCGGGGTCGATGGCGGCGGGGAGCATCCCGTACACCACCGAAAAAAAAGCCCGCCCGAGCTGAGCTCGCGTCACGGCGCCGAGGCCGTGACGGAGCCCGTCGATCTGTCCTTTCTCGAGGGAGCCGGCGGCCATGGAGGGCGCAGGCGCGCCTCCCGTGTCGAATCAGCTTCCGGACGTCACGTCGGCTCGGCACCGTGGAAGGATGGCGCCGAGGGGACCGTGGACGTCGGGGCCACGCTGCTCGCAGCGGCGCTCCGACGGTCCCGGGTCGAGCGGTCGGCAGCGCCGAAAGTCGAATCCTCCGATCTTCGACGCAAGGTGCGTGTACGCGCGGAACGCCCCCTGATCGTGTTCGTCGTCGATCGATCGGAGTCGATGCTCGCGGGAGCGCGCAGGATCGCTGCGCGAAAGGCTGCCCTGGGGCTGCTCGCGAGGGCCTATCTCACGCGCGACCGCGTTGCCGTGGTGGCGTTCGGCGGTGACGAGGCCGAGGTGGTGCTCGAGCCGACGAGCAGCGTTGCGCTGGCTCGCGAGCGACTCCAGGCGATGGAGCCGTCCGGTGCGACGCCACTCGCCTCGGGGCTCTATCGAGCATGGCAACTGATACGCAGCGAGCGGCTCCGGGATCCGAGCTGCCGGGCGTGCGTGGTGTTGCTCTCGGATGGGGAGGCCAACGTGCCCATCGTGCCGGGACCGCACCTCGAGGCGGAGCTCGCGAAGACCGCGAGCATGATTCGCAGCGACGGAGTCCGCTGTCTGGTGGTGGACGCCAATCCTGGCGAGAGCCAATCGCCCCTGTTGCGACGATTGCGCCGTTGGCTCGGGAGCGACTGATCGGCGCAGGGGAATCAGACGGGGTTGGCGTTGGCTTTGGTGCTTGCGGCGGCGGACTGCATCCAGGATCGAACGGAGCTCCAGCAAGCCTCGGGGGGAGCGGCGTTGCCCGGCCCGCGGAGCTGCACCAGACGCGGGCGCCCCTCGACCACCCGCAGCTCGGCAGTGGCGCGCGCCGGTGCGATCACCTTGTAGATGAAGCACGCGCCCTCCAGGCATCTCCACACGTAGGAGCCGACGCAATGGCGCATCTCCCGGCCTTCCTCGAGGAGCTGGTGGACGGTTCGGATCGCGATGATGTCCGGCGATCCCGGAAGAGGCGGGTCGGGAAAGCGCGCGTTGCCGTGCTTGTCGAGCAGCTGCCGAAGGGAAGCCGCGTGACGCCCCTCGTTGGCGCGAGCCGTCCAACGATCGTGCAGCATCCTCAGATCCGCGACGGTCCGGGCCGCGGCCACGACGGTGCCGCTGTTGGGGATGCCGAGCAGATGCCCCAGCCGCCGCGCATCGCTCGACAGCGAGAGCGCGTCCTCGAGCAGCATCGTGTCGCCCGCATGCATGGCCGCGTCGCCGTAGAACCGCGCACCGAGCAGCTCCGGCCGGATTCGATGGTGTCGCAGCACCACGCGCAGCGTGCCCGGTCGCACGCGGCTGTGATGCCGGAACAGCCACACGATCTCGGGCTGCGAGACGACCGCGGCAAGCAGCCGCAGCTCGTCCTCCCCCCGAGGGAGGGGAAGGAACTTGTCCACGAACTTCACCGAGGCGGCGGCCCCCTCGACTCCCATGGCCCAGGCGAGCACGTCCCGCCGTCGCAGCCCGAGTACGTGGGAGAGATCGGCGAAAGACGGTGACCGCGCGGCGGCGCTGGCGGCGACGAGCCAGAAGAGGTTGGGAGAGCCGACGGCGAGATCGCGCGCGGACGGGTGAAACCGGAGCAGACGCAGGGCCGTGAGCTCGAACGGGCCGCTGCTCGCCGCGAGCGCGAGGGTCTGGGGAGGGATCGGCTCGACGAATCTGCGGACGGGATCGTCGATGGGGAGACGCAGGGCGGACGCGAGGAAGGGCATGCAGGGGTCTTCGGGGTCTGGGACCCAAGTGCCATCCTCGAAGCGCTCGAGCGTCAGACCGTTGGTCCACGAGGCGAGCCTGAGCCTGCAATCGGCGACGGGCCGCACGTCGAGCTCGAGACACCCGGTGTCCGCGCAGAGCTTCGCCTGGGAGGGAGGGATTCGCATGGTCGAGACTCCCTCCAGGATACGGCCTGAACGCGACACTTCTCGTCGCGTGGACGAGGCGGATTCGGGTACCGCCAGCCCGAGGCAGCGGGCAGCCTGCAAGGGAGCGAAGCGGCCCACTTCGGCGGCGGTTTGGGCGGAGGCGCTGCCGCATTCGGGGGAGTCGGGTGAGGAGAGCGGACCTCATCCGGCACAGGCAGGGCGGCGGGACGCAAGATTCGAACGCAGCGCGGTCGGTTTCGTTTCCGGGTTGCGTCGAGACGGTTTCCGCAGCTACCACAGGAGGCACCGCGAGCCTTGCGCTTCGCGGCTTCGATGCTTCTGCGCTTGTCGCTCAGACGAGGAAGAGAATCCATGAGAACCCCGATCCGAATCCTTTCTCTCGTTGCTCCCACGGTGGCGCTCTTCGCCGCAGCAAGAACCTCCGGCGCAGCACCGGTCAAGGTCTACCAGGACACGATCCAGGGAGGCATCAGCGTGGATGCCACGGGCGTGTCCACTCCGCGGTCCGTGGCTGCGTGCAACGTGGCTCCGTACTCCGGCGCCTGCTCCACCACCACGCCGCCGGCCGAACCCGACACGTTCTACACGGCGCCCAAGCCGCTGCAGATGTCGATCCCGCCCACGGCCACGATCGAGAAGGCCTACCTGGTGCTGAAGGCGAAGTACTCGGGGTTCAACTCGGAGACCCCCGAGGCCGACGTGCGCTTCAACGGCAAGCTGGTGAGCGAGACGGCAGGGGCGCCCGTGGTCACGGTGAAGGGGTCCGCGACAGTGACGACGACGGGCACACGCGTGTTCGACGTGACGACCGGGTTCGATCTGGTCCCGAGCAAGCAGCAGTACACCATCGAGGAGGCGGGCAGAGCGGACACGGCGGCGCAGGGGGGGGTCGGGCTGGCGGGCGAAGAGCTGGTGGTCATCTACAAGGACGTGACCCAGGAGCACGTGCGCAACCTGTCGTTCTTCGTGGACTACCAGGGGCTCAACGCGACCGGCGTCACCTTCGACATCACGGGGCTGCCCGTCTGCGGAACCGGGACCCGCACGGCGATCTTCTCCCTCGGCATGGTCTTCGAGTGCTCCGACGAGCAGGCGCAGGGGCTGCTGCAGGCGGATACGGGCAGCGGCTTCCAGACGATCTCCAGCCAAATCGGCGGCCGTGACGACTCGCTCAAGCTCTCCGACGGACAACCCTACGTCGCGACCTGCGGCACACAGGACTGGAACTCCCTGATCACCGTGGGCTCGTTCGGCACCGACGCCTCGGGAGCTTTCATCGGCCTCGACGGCGACAGCTTCACCGACACCGAGCCCAAGTCGGGCGGGACGGCAGACAACTCGCGTCTCTCCGACGAGCTCATCTCGGTCACCGGATCGACGGCCCTCGACACCTGGCGCTTCCGGGCCACCAACAACAACAACGAGAACGTCACCTCGTTCGTGATCGCCATCGAGCAGGACGACTCCGACTGCGACAACGTCAAGGACAAGACCGACAACTGCCCGGCCATCGTCAATTCGGACCAGACCGACACGGACACCGACGGAGTCGGAGACGTCTGCGACAACTGCGCCGCCATGCCCAACGCCGACCAGAAGGACCTCGACAAGGACTCGGTCGGTGACGTGTGCGACGACGACGTCGACGGCGACACCGTGTTGAACACCAGCGACAACTGCGTGCTGGTTCCGAATCAGGACCAGCTCGATTCGGACTCGGATGGAGTTGGCGACGCTTGCGACACGGACCTCGACGGAGACGGCGTTCTCGACGCGACGGACAACTGCCCGACGGTGAGCAACGCCGATCAGGTGGACACGGACAGCGACACGGCGGGCGATGCCTGTGACACCGACGACGACGGCGACGGGGTGCTCGACACCGCGGACAACTGCTTGCTCATCGCCAATCCGGGGCAGCAGGACAGCGACAACGACGGTCTTGGCGACGCCTGCGACCAGGACAACGACAACGACACCATCCCGGATGCCACCGACAACTGCCCGCTCATTGCGAACCCGGACCAGGCGAACGCCGATGGCGACGCCCTGGGCAATGCATGTGAGACCGACGACGACGACGACGGGTTGGACGACACCTCGGACAACTGCCCGGTCAATGCCAACAGCGATCAGACCGACTCCGACACCGACGGCGCGGGCGACGCCTGCGACGACGACGACGACAACGACGGGGTCCTCGACATCCTGGACAACTGCAGGCTCGTGGTGAACGTGAGCCAACTCGACACAGACGGCGACAAGGCCGGCGACCTGTGCGACGACGACGACGACAACGACACGATCGTCGATGGCTCGGACAACTGCCCGCTGAACGCGAACGCGGAACAGACCGACACCGACGCGGACAACGCCGGCGACGCGTGCGACGGCGACGACGACAACGACGCGATTCTCGACGCATCGGACAACTGCCCCCTCACGGCCAACCCCGATCAGGCCGACACGGATGCCGACGGCGTCGGCGATGCCTGCGCCTCTGACATGGATGGTGACGGCGTACCCAACGCATCGGACAACTGCCCGAAGGTCCCGAACACCGAGCAGACGGACACCGACGCCGACGGAGCTGGCGACGCGTGCGATGACGACGACGACAACGACACGATCCTCGACGCGGCGGACAACTGCCCGCTGGTGGCGAACCAGGACCAGGCGAACAACGAAGGCGATCCGCAGGGCGACGCGTGCGACGACGACGACGACAACGATCTCGTCCTCGACGCAGCGGACAACTGCCGTCTGGTGGCGAACCCCGGCCAGGAGGACGTGAACCTGGACGGCAAGGGGGATGCGTGCGACGCGGACCTCGACGGCGACGGCTTGCTCGACGGGGTGGAGGACGTCATCGGGACCGACCCGTCGAAGAAGGACACCGACGGCGACGGGATCGACGACAAGGTGGAGACGGACGACGGGCAGGAGGTAGACACGGACGGAGACGGGATGATCGACGCGTTGGACACGGACTCGGATGGGGACACGCTGCTCGACGCGGACGAAGGGGTGGGGGATGTGGATCAGGACGGCGTGGGGAACTGGCGGGATCCCGACGACGACGACGACACGATTCCGACGATGGAAGAGGCCGCGGACGGTGCGAAGCACGGCAACGACGTGGACAAGGACGGGACGAAGAACTGGTACGACAGCGAGTCCGACGGAGACGGCGAATCGGACAAGCAGGAGGGGGTTGGGGATTCGGACGGCGATCAGATTCCGAACTACCTCGACCCCGAGGAGGGGAGCGACGCGGGAGTGGGAGGCAGCGCTGGAGCGAGCGGCCAGGGTGGAGCCGCAGGTTCTTCGGGTGCTGCGGGCGCAGCGGGCACGGCGGGCGCTGCGGGGACCGCGGGCGCTGCGGGCGCAGCGGGGACTGCGGGCGCTGCGGGGACCGCGGGCAAGGGAGGCGCGGCGGGAGCAGGCGGCAGCGCCGGGACCGGTGGAACGGCCCCGATATCGGCTGAGGAGGCGAACACGCTGGAAGGCGGCGGGTGCGGGTGTGCCACACCCGGCAGCACCGGAGCTCCAGGCTGGTCGCTGTTCGCCGCAGG
>JAKLDZ010000750.1 GCA_022703255.1 Myxococcota bacterium
TCATGCCCAGCGCGTTGAGCGCACGGACGGAAGATTCGCGGCCAGGGCCCGGGCCCTTGATGCGGACTTCGAGGTTCTTGACGCCACATTCCTGAGCGGCCTTGCCAGCGGCTTCGGCAGCAACCTGAGCGGCAAACGGGGTGGACTTGCGCGAACCGCGGAAGCCGGCACCACCGGAAGTTGCCCAGGACAGCGCGTTACCCTGACGGTCGGTAATGGTGATGATGGTGTTATTGAACGAAGCGTGAATGTGGGCGATGCCCTCAGCGACGTTCTTTTTAACCTTTTTGCGAACTTTGGTAGCAGTCTTTGCCATGTTCTGTCCCTATTACTTCTTGCCTGCGATGGCCTTGCGCGGGCCCTTGCGGGTACGAGCATTGGTACGGGTGCGCTGACCACGGCAGGGCAAGCCCTTGCGATGGCGCAGGCCACGGTAGCAACCAAGATCCATCAGACGCTTGATGTTCATGGTGACTTCACGGCGCAGATCACCTTCGACGGTGAACTTGCCGACTTCGTCACGCAGACGATCCATGTCCGAATCGGACAGGTCTTTCATTTTGATGGTACGAGCCACACCGGCCGCATCACAGATCTTCTGTGCGCGGGTACGGCCGATGCCATAAATCGCCGTCAGGGCAATTTCAGCATGCTGATGGTTCGGAATGTTTACCCCTGCAATACGGGCCATCGAATCACTCCACTATTTCGAAAATTAACGAATGCCGGACTTGCCAGGGAATCAACCCTGGCGCTGCTTATGACGCGGGTCCTTGCAAATGACGCGCACGACACCCTTGCGACGGATGACTTTGCAATTGCGGCAAACGCGCTTCACTGAAGGTTGCACTTTCATGTCTTACTCCTCGTCTGCGAGAGCTTGGAAGCAGCCGTGTTTCCTTGCCCTGCGG
>JAKLDZ010000751.1 GCA_022703255.1 Myxococcota bacterium
CGGCAACCAGATTCATTTCGCCGCCGGGCAGTTCCGCCCGGAAACCGGCGACGGCCGCGAGCTGCTCGCCCACGAACTGACCCACACCATCCAGCAGGGCGCGGCGCGCCAGTCGCCGACGCTGCAGCGCAGCGCCACCACCGAAGTCGCCGAGTTCGGCCCGCCGGCCGTGCAGCGCCTGGGCATCGGCGACGCCCTCGACTACTTCGCCGAGCACGCCAACCATCTGCCCGGCTTCCGCATGTTCACGCTGGTGCTCGGCGTCAATCCGGTCAACATGCGCGCTGTCGACCGTTCCCCCGGCAATCTTTTGCGCGCCGTCGTCGAGTTGATGCCGGGCGGCGCCCTGATCACGCAGGCGCTCGACAATCACGGCATCATCGACCGCGTCGCCGGCTGGGTGCAGCAGCAGCTCAATGGTCTCGGGCTGGTCGCCGGCAGCATCCGCCAGGCGGTCGACCGCTTCCTCGATTCGTTGAGCTGGACCGACATCTTCGACCTCGGCGGCGTCTGGGAACGCGCCCGGCGCATCGTCACCGAACCCATCGCCCGCATCACCAGCTTCGTCGGCTCGCTGGTTTCCGGCATCCTGCAGTTCATCCGCGACGCCATCCTGCGGCCGCTGGCCGGGCTGGCGCAAGGTACGCGCGGCTGGGATCTGCTCTGCGCCGTACTCGGGCGCAACCCGATCACCGGCGACGCGGTGCCGCGCACGGCGGAAACGCTGATCGGTGGCTTCATGCGCCTGATCGGCCAGGAGCAGGTCTGGCAGAACCTGCAGCAAAGCCGCGCCGTGGTCCGCGCCTGGGCGTGGTTCCAGGGGGCTGTCGGCGGGCTGATGGGCTTCGTCGCCGCCCTGCCGGTTCTTTTCCTCGGCACGCTGCGCAGCCTCGGCATCGG
>JAKLDZ010000752.1 GCA_022703255.1 Myxococcota bacterium
CGGCTTCGGCTTCGTCGGCTTCCTGCCGCCACGCGGCGCACAGCGCCATGCGGCGCTGCAGGCCTGCCTGGGCGCGGCGCAGGCGCAGGTGCTGTTCGAGGCGCCGCACCGCATCGCCGCGCTTGCCGATGAACTGGCCGCGGCCGCCCCGCAGCGCACGCTGACGCTGTGCCGCGAGCTGACCAAGCAGTTCGAGACCGTGGTCACGCTGCCGGCGGCGGCGCTGCCCGACTGGCTGGCCGCCGACGCCAACCGCCGGCGCGGCGAATTCGTGCTGGTGCTGCATGCGCTGGTGCCGGCCGCGGCCGACGCCGCCGCGCTGCCCGAGGCCGCGCTGCGCACGCTGGATCGGCTGCTGGCCGAGCTGCCGCTGAAGCAGGCGGTGCGGCTGGCCGCGGCGATCAGCGGCGCGCCGCGCAACGCGCTGTACGAGCAGGCGCTGCGCCACCGCGGCGATGGCGATGATGACGATGGCAGCCCTGGCGACAGCGACAGCGACAGCGACAGCGACAGCGACAGCGACAGCGGCGCAGGCGCCGGCGGCAGCGGCAGCGGCGCCGACGACAGCGCCTGCCGCCGCGACGGCGGCTGAGCCTCGTCGCGGCGGCAGGCGACCCCACGCGCCGGCCGCCGCGAGGCCGGCTCCTACAATGAATTCGATGCCTGCCACGAAAGCCCGCGCGATGATCAGCCGCGAACCGACCCTCGAACGCCTGGCCGTCGCGCGCGGCGTGCTGCTCGAACCCTACGGCCTGGACGAGCCGGCGCTGCAGCGCGCGCTGGCTGCGATCCGCGAACACCGCGTCGACGACGCCGACCTGTACTTCCAGAGCACCCGCCACGAAGGCTGGAGCCTCGAGGAAGGCATCGTCAAGAGCGGCAGC
>JAKLDZ010000753.1 GCA_022703255.1 Myxococcota bacterium
TGCTGCTGCTCGAACAGCACTACGAGACCGACGAGAAGATGTTCGCCCTGGCTGGGAAGAAGGCCCAGCAAGCGCAGCGCATCGGCGACGACGTGGTCATCGACGACAAGCTGCTGATGCAGGAACTCACGGTGCGGGTCAACGTCGGCATCGGCGCCACGACCCCGCAGTCGAAGCTCTCGAACTTCCTGTTCGCGCTGAAGTCGCTGCGCGAGATGCTGCTCGACGACGTGCTCCAGCGAGCCGGCGCCGACGTCAGGGAGATCGCGACCGAGATCTTCAGCAAGCTGGGCTACGACGGTCCTGGAAGGTTCTTCGACTGGGGCCAGGAGGATCCGCGGATCCAGGAGCTTCAGCAGCGGATCGCCGAACTCGAAGACGAGTTGAAGCAGAAGGAAGACCCGGAACTCACCGCGGCCAAGATCAAGAAGACGCTGGCCGAGGCCGACAAGATCGCCGCCGGCAAGACCAAGGAAGGCGTCGAGGCCATGTTCGGCGCGATGCAGGCGGCCGAGGTCGTGGCCGCTGTCCCCGCGGTGGCGCCGGTGGCCGACCAGATCATGCGTGCCGCGGGCTACATCGCGCCCACTCCGCCCGGCATCGACCCAGGCTTCGCCCCGGGCGAGCAGGGGCCACTGGCCGACGGCGCCATGCCGCTGGTCCCGGCCGCCCCGATGCCCGCCGAGGGCATGGACCGCGAGCTTCCCGGCGCGGTGAACCCGTCCACCAACCCCATGACCCCGACGCCGACGGCCGCGCCCAAGTCTCCGTTCACCGGGCGCAACGCTGGCATCGAGACCATGCGCTCGGACACTCAAGGGCCTGACGAATGAGCGACGCGGACGACATCAAGTCGGACCTGACGCAGGCCAAGAACGCGCTG
>JAKLDZ010000754.1 GCA_022703255.1 Myxococcota bacterium
CTCGCTATGGCCACCAATCCAGTCTTCCGCGAATACGAGGAGTTCATGGGCAGCATGGTCTTGCAACAGGACGGCCGCATCGCGCTGGGAACCGAGGGGGTGACCAACTCTTTTTCGCACGAAGGTGGGATCCTGCAGCTTGATCTCGCGCGGCGCATGGGAGTCTCCGGACCGCGGCTCGAAGACTGGAGCGAGGTGGTGTCGGAGCTCAGCGGCCTGGGGGGCTTCGCTCCCGACTACGTTGCTCGCGTCTACACGACTCTGCGACGCGGAGGTCTGTACGCCGCACGCGACGGCGAGCTGGTCTACATCGCACCGCACCCCGAGGTCCCGGTCGCCCTCACCCTGGCGCCGCCGGGGCTGCACGTGCAGGCGCCGGACTTCCCGGGAGCGATCTGGGCGGAGACGCCGATGGACAACAAGTGGACGGCGGGGCGGCCCGACGGCAACGCCGCCGTGGACATCGTAGTCATCCACGACACCGAAGGGGGCTGGGACGCGTCGCTGTCCACGTTGCAGTGGGACGGCGGCAAGTCCGCGCACTACCTGATCGACGCGGACGGCTCGCGCGTGGCGCAGTTCGTCAAGGAATCGGACACCGCGTGGCACGCGGGGAACTGGTGCTACAACAAGCACTCGATTGGCATCGAGCACGTGGGCTATGCCGCGAACAAGTCCGGTTTCTCCACTGCCTTGTACGACAAGAGCGTGGAACTCGTGAGTTCGATCAAGTCGAGGTGGAACGTCCCGATCGATCGGAACCACATCATCGGCCACTACCAGATTCCGAACGGCAACAACATGGACCAGTGCAGCCCGCCGTGCAGCGCCGGGCTCGATTCATGCGAATCCGATTTGGACTACGGC
>JAKLDZ010000755.1 GCA_022703255.1 Myxococcota bacterium
CTCGACGCCCATCAGGGTCTCGTCGAGCTCACGGATCGCCCCGGAGGAGGTGCGGAGTTCCGCATCCTGCTGCCGGCCACGTAGCGACGATCAGAGTTCGAATCCGCCGCGGACCCCCACACCAAAGGAGACGTAGGGCATGAACTCGTCCAAGCAGG
This sequence comes from Myxococcota bacterium, assembly GCA_022703255.1. GTDB lineage: Bacteria > Myxococcota_A > Polyangia > Polyangiales > Polyangiaceae > JACRCQ01. Next base: position 159 of record JAKLDZ010000755.1, read on the forward strand.
TGTCGGGTAGCGACCGCCCGTCGCTCGAGGTCCGCGTCATGAAGCACCCCAGGGACCAGGACATCATCATCCCTGCACGCCCGTGATTCCAGCGCCCGTCCCAACCGGCTTCCAACCGCGCGATGTCCCATCCGCGGGCCTTCGACGAGGCATTCGGGCTGACGAACCCACTGCGGTCCACCTTCTCGTAGAAGCGCAGTCCCGAGCCCATCGCGAACCACCCCACGGCAGACGTCCGCTTGTCCAGACTGCGCTCCATGCCGAACATCGAGCCGAAGGTCCACTCGTGTGACGAGCACTCGTGTTCCTCCGGGCACTGACCGGCCAGGGGATACAACCGTGAGTAATCTGCGACTCCGCGCACGAACCACGTTCGCGTGAGCCAGACGCTCCCCTCACCTCCTGCGCGGAGACCGGCATCCGCGAGCACGCGATCGTCGAGCTCGAGCCCGGCAATCCCTCTCGCCATCAGCGAAGCCGTGGGAACCTTCGGACCTTCGGCCCCCGAACGAGCGCAGCCCCACGCGGCCAGAGCGGCCGATGCGAGAAGCACCGGGCGAATCGCAGAGCGCATGGGCTCACATGGTAGCGCGTATCCCCGAGCGGCGCAGGCTCGTCCTCGGGGGCACGATTCGACCCCTCATCACCGTCCCACGCGCGGTCTTCTTCCGACACTCCTCGTCGCGGGATCACCGCCTTCGACG
>JAKLDZ010000756.1 GCA_022703255.1 Myxococcota bacterium
CGCCACGCCTTCCGAATCGCGTCCGCGTCCGCATCCGCGTCCACACCGAGCGTCGCTCGCGCCTCGTCGAAGGCTTGCATCAGCTTCATCGTCGCCTCCTTCCCGGCGCGCCGCCCGTTTCCTCGGCGAACATCCCCGGCAGATCCTCCGGCCGAAAGCCGGCCAGCTGGATTGCACTCACCAGCGCGCGGAGCTTGGCTTCCATCGCATGCCCCGAGGACAGATCGTTCACCGCGCTCCCGATGCCCTGGAGAATCTCGGGAGGGACACGACGTATCCGCTCCTCGCTGACACCGGCGTGTCGCAGCACCTCGCGGGCCCCTTCGATCAAGTCCCTCCGAGACAGCTCGGGCATCTCACCCCAAGCGCCGAATGGATCGTCGCAGTCGTCGTAATCGTCGTCATCGTCATCGTCATCGTCGTCGTCGAACGCTGCACACGAATCCAGATCGAAGGCGGGCTCGAGCAGCTTGCCCGCGTCGCGCAACAAGTCCGCTACATCGTCGCCGACAGGGTTGGCTGCTTTCGACTCCGCCTGGATCTCACGCACCTCCGACGCTTTCAGGTGCGCCGCCATGCGCGCCAGGAACCCCTTGGCCACCCGGCTGCCCCAGATGAAGGCCACCTGCTTGCCGGCGTCAACCAGCACCTCGCCAGACATCCCCGCCTTCACGAGCCCCTGGGCAAACGACTCGAGTTCGTCGCGATCGAGACGCGTCAGCACCACCGCCAGCATCGCCATCAGCTTCATCGTTATTTTCATTTGAGTTCCCTTTTTTTAACCGATTTCGTGTTTCGTGCTTTTCCCTGCCCTGCTCCCCACTCATTTCTTTTTTGGCAACCGCGAAGCTTCCGCT
>JAKLDZ010000757.1 GCA_022703255.1 Myxococcota bacterium
AGCGTGCGAGACATCTCACCGCCGCGGCGGAGTACGCCCCGCGCGTTGTCGTAGCTGAGCTGCTCCAGCGCCTTCTCGAGCGGCAGCCACTGATGGTCGGTGATCCCCTCGTCCTCCTGCGGGATCACGTCACCCTCGGGGCTCTCGAAGAGGAAGAAGTGGCAGAACTTGTGGATCGAGCGCCCGCGGAAGCGGAAGTGCCAGTCGATGATCCGGATCGGGCCGTGCAGCACCAACGACTCGAGGCCGGTCTCCTCGGCCGTCTCGCGCAGGGCGGCCTCCGCCGGCGTCTCCTCCTCCTCGAGGTGCCCCTTGGGGAACCCCCAGTGGCGGTACGAGTCCTTGATCAGGAGGAAACGCGCCTCGACGCCGAACCGCCGAAAGACGATCCCGCCCGCACTCACCTCGCGCTCGGGCTTCCGTTTCGACATCGGGCTAGAACACCGAGAACTTGAAGTACTTGCGCGGATTGACCTGGATGTCGGCGATCAGCTTCCGCAGCTCGACCATCGTGGCGGTGGTCTCGTTGTAGAGCGTGGAGTCCTTGGTCAGCATGCCGAGGGTCCCCTGCCCCGCCTGCAGCCGCCCCATGATCGAGTCGGCGGCCACGAGGATCCGCACGAGGTTCGTCTCGTGCTCGCGGGCCGCGCTGAGGAGTCCGCGGAGATCGGCGGTGGCGGCGCGGAGGTCGGTGGACGATCCCTGCGCCGAGTTGACGATGCTCGCGATCTGCCCCTCGCTGGTGGCCGAGTCGAGCCGGGCCAGCGTGGCGTGGAGATTTTCGGCCGCGTCGGCGAAGTCACGCGTGCCGGTCGCGGCGGTCGTCGAGATGGCGTCGACCTTTTCGGT
>JAKLDZ010000758.1 GCA_022703255.1 Myxococcota bacterium
GAAAGCTCTCGCGCAGAAGCTTCGCGGGCACTACGGCTACTTCGGCGTCTCGTCGAACTATCCCACGCTCGCTCGCTTCTACCGAGAGACACGACGCATCTGGCAGAAGTGGCTCTCACGCCGCTCCAACGCCGGGTACGTAGACTGGCATCGCATGCGCGCGCTGCTGGAGCGCTTCCCGCTCCCGCGACCGCGCATTGTGCACCGGTTCGCCGCGTAGCAAAGCCGTGTTCTGACGAGCCGGGTGCGGTAGTTCCGCACGCCCGGATCTGTGGGAGCCCTGGGAGGGCAACCTCCCAGGGCCACCCGGCAACTGTGAGCACTTCGCCAGCGACAGCATCGTGAGCAGCCGTGAAGCCCGCGGGTCCGCTGGCGAGTGCGGCGTTGAACGAGCCCGGAGCGGCGGGGCGCGTGACGGCTGCAGGTGGCGCTATGGCGAATTCGCTGGCGGTGGCAGGGCGGTTGGACCGAGGCAGCAGCGGTCTTGATGTCGTGGGCCGGGGGCGGGGAGGCCGCGGGAGAAGACAACGGCGCGGTGTTCGACGGCGATGGGAGTGGACGACGCAACGCTGCTGGGCGTCGATCGGTGGGAAGGACGCACGTCGGCGATGCGAGCCAGTCGGGTCGCTACGCAGCCGTCGAGATTCTGTGCACCTCGGAGGGGCGAGGCGGGGCGCGAGCCGTGGGGGTCAGGACGGCAGTGCGGATCAATTCCGCGCCGCAGTTGGGACACCGGCGAGCATCGCGGCCGGTCAGGGAGCGCAGACGTTCGATCCATGACCCTTGCGGATTGGCAGGGGGATCAGCGCTTGTCGCTGGTGATGGAGCGAGCAACTCGCGAGCGCGG
>JAKLDZ010000759.1:0-429 GCA_022703255.1 Myxococcota bacterium
CAGCGCCACCTGCGCGCCACGCGAGTGGAGCGGCGCGTGGGCGGTGTGCGGCACGTCGGCGGTGAGGCGACGCGCGCCGGCGGCCAGTTCGTAGCGGGTGAACTCGCCGAGGAACTCGGCGTTCTCGACCTCGGCCTCGAACCAGGCGCGTGCGGGGTCGCGCCCGGCATCGCGCGCGGTCACGGTGATCGCGTGCGGGCGCACCGACAGCGCGCTGCCCGCGCCCTCGGGCGCCGGCAACTCGCCCAGCCCCTCGACCACGAAGCGGCCGCGCGCGGCGTCGAGCCGGCCTTCGAGCAGGTTGGTGCTGCCCACGAACTCGGCCACGAAGCGGTTCACCGGCGCATCGAAGAGCTCGCGCGGCGTGCCCACCTGCTGCAGCACGCCGGCTCGACGCTGAGCGCGGCCGCTTCGTGGTCGAGGGGCTGG
>JAKLDZ010000759.1:439-816 GCA_022703255.1 Myxococcota bacterium
GCCATGCGGTCGGCGGTGGTCATGGCCTCTTCCTGGTCGTGGGTCACGAAGATGGTGGTGATGCCCAGGCTGCGCTGCAGGCGCTTGAGCTCCACGCGCATCTGCTCGCGCAGCTTCTTGTCGAGGTTCGACAGCGGCTCGTCGAGCAGCAGCACCTGGGGCTCGATCACGATGGTGCGCGCCAGCGCGACGCGCTGCTGTTGTCCGCCCGAGAGCTGGTTGGGGCGGCGCTGCGCATAGTCGGCCAGGCCCACCAGCGCGAGCGCTTCCTGGGTGCGACGGCGCACCTCGTCGCGCGGGCGGCGCCGTTCCACCAGCCCGAAGGTCACGTTGTCGGCCACCGTCATGTGCGGCCACAGCGCATAGCTCTGGAACAC
>JAKLDZ010000076.1 GCA_022703255.1 Myxococcota bacterium
AGCTGGTGGACGGCCGCACCGGCTTCAGCCGCTGGAGCCAGATATTCGAGCGCAGGATCAACGACGTCTTCGCCGTGCAGAGCGAAATCGCCAACGCGGTGGCCGCGGCGATGGCGGCGCAGGTGGCGGCGGAGGAGCCGCGGAGACGGGTGGGAGCACCGGGCAAGGGGGCGGAATCGACGATGGCGGCGCCGATGTCGTGGATGCACCCGATGACGTCGTGGAAGCGGACAGCGGTCCGGTGTGTGAGCTGAGGGACACGGCGCATCCGGATTGCGACGCCTGCATGGCGGTGAACTGCATGACGGAGTGCCAGTCGTGCGCGGCGAGCACGGAGTGCAAGGCTTTGGTCCTGTGCATCGCTGCGTGCAGCGACTCGTCGTGCCAGAAGGACTGCTGGGATGACCACCCCGACGGGCAGGATCGGGCCAACGAGCTCGGTGGCAAGGACGGCTGCCTACGGGATCACTGCGAGAGCGAGTGCTCCTGGCTGCCCGACACGGGAGGCAGCTCGTGCTCGACGGCAGCGCCGAGGGAGAGCCGGGGCACCTGGGGGATCGGCGTTCTCGCGGCGGTGGGGCTGGCGGCGGCGCTGGTGCGCAAGCTGCGCGTGCGCTGAGCCCTTCGGCTGCAGGCGGATGACCGCGTAGCGGGCGCAAGCGTTCGCGCGGACGGCGTCGGGGTGTGCCAATCCCGCGGGCGACGCTATGATGCGGAGGATGGGAGCGTATCGGGGGAGGGATCTGCTCAACGTGCCCGGGCTGCTGAGCCTGTCGCGGGTTCCCCTTGCCGTGCTGTTCCCGTTCGTCGCGGATCGACCGGGGATTGCGTTGCTGGTGTTGGGCGCGGCCGGGGCGTCGGATGTGCTCGACGGATGGTATGCGCGCAGGTCCGGTCAGGTGACTGCGACCGGAGCGGCGATCGATCCGGTGACCGACAAGATCTTCGTGACGTCGATGGTGACCACGTTGCTGGTGCAGGGGGCGCTGCCGTGGTGGGCGGCAGTGGCGCTGGCGGTGCGCGAGATCGGCGAGGTTCCGTTGGTGCTCTGGGTGGCAGCGATGCGGCGTAGGGGGCGGTCGGGGGGCGGGCATCCCGGAGCGAACGTGGCGGGGAAGCTGACGACGGTGCTGCAGTTTGGGACGGTGGCGTGCGCCATCGGAGCGCGCGGGTGGTGTCCTGTGCTCGCGGGGATGGCAGCGTGCGCGGGGATGGTGGCGGCGATCAGCTACTGGCGAAGGGAGCTGTCGTCGACGTGACCGCGGGCAGGGGAGTGAGGTCTCAGTAGCGGTACATGTCCGACTTGAAGGGACCGCTCTTGGAGATGCCGAGGTAGGAGGCCTGCTGGTCGGTGAGCTCGGTCAGCTGGACGCCGAGCTTCTTGAGGTGAAGGCGAGCGACCTTCTCGTCGAGGATCTTGGGCAGCACGTACACGTTGACGGGGTACTTGCCCGGGTTCGTCCAGAGCTCGATCTGGGCGAGGGTCTGGTTGGTGAACGAGGAGCTCATGACGAAGGAGGGGTGCCCGGTGGCGCAGCCGAGGTTCACCAGGCGTCCGGAGGCGAGGAGCGTGATTCGTTTGCCGTCGGGGAAGACGTACTGGTCGACCTGGGGCTTGATGTTGACCTTCTTGATCTCGGGGTTGTTCTCCAGCCAGGCGACCTGGATCTCGCAGTCGAAGTGGCCGATGTTGCAGAGGATGACCTCGTCCTTCATGGCCTTCATGTGCTCTGCGCGGACGATGTCGGCGCATCCGGTGGCGGTGACGACGATGTCGGCGAGGTGGACGGAGCTCTCGAGGGTGACGACCTGGTAGCCTTCCATGGCGGCCTGCAGGGCGCAGATGGGGTCGACCTCGGTGACCATGACGCGGGCGCCGAGGGCGCGGAGGGCCTGGGCCGAGCCCTTGCCGACGTCGCCGTAGCCGCACACGATGGCGACCTTGCCGGCGAACATGACGTCGGTGGCCCGCTTGATGCCGTCGCCGAGGGACTCGCGGCAGCCGTACAGGTTGTCGAACTTGGACTTGGTGACCGAGTCGTTGACGTTGAAGGCGGGGACCTTGAGGGTGCCGTTCTTCGCCATCTCGTAGAGGCGATGGACGCCGGTGGTGGTCTCCTCGGACAGGCCGCGGACCGGGTCGGGGCCTTCGAACAGCTCGGGGTGTTTCTGATGGACGATCAGCGTCAGGTCGCCGCCGTCGTCGAGGATCATGTTCGGGCCCTTGCCGCCCTGGAAGGCCTTGAGCTGCTGCTCGATGCACCACTCGTACTCGGCCTCGGTCTCGCCCTTCCAGGCGAAGACGGGGACGCCGGCGGCGGCGATGGCAGCGGCGGCATGGTCCTGGGTGGAGAAGATGTTGCAGCTGGTCCAGGTGACCTCGGCGCCGAGGTGCTTGAGGGTCTCGATGAGCACGGCGGTCTGGATGGTCATGTGCAGGCAGCCGGCGATGCGCGCGCCCTTGAGGGGTTGCCTGGGGCCGTACTCCTCGCGGATCGCCATCAGGCCGGGCATCTCCTTCTCGGCCATCGCGATCTCCTTGCGTCCCCAGTCGGCGAGGCCAATGTCCGCAACCTTGTAGTTCGTCGTCGGATTCGTCATGCGATTCGCTCCTGTTTCGGCCCGCAGCGCGGAGCCGGGTCAAGCGTCCTTGCGGGGCGCCCTGCCATTCGTCTTCTTCTCGGGCACGCGCACCAACGCACGCGCTCCTTCACGGACACGGCCGCTCGTCACGAACAGCTCGAGCGGTGCGCCGTGTCCTCTCGTTTTGAGCTCGACGCGTGAGACCACGCGGGTGTGCACCTCGTGCAGTCCTGCCTGGGTGCAGAGGGACTCCAGCTCCTCCTCCGCAAAGCCGAGCCACGCATCAGCCTGCTCCTCCTTGAGCCACTCGTGTCCGTGGGCCACCAGATCGACGATGACCACCGTGCCGCCGGGGCGCACCACGCGCGCCATTTCCGCGAGGGCGATCGACGGTCTCGGCGCGTGATGCAGGACGAGGGCTGCGAAGGCGGCATCGACCGAGGCGTCGTCGATCGGGAGCTTCGCCAGGTCGCCGCGGACGAAGGTAACGTTGGAGAGCCCGAGGGCGCGAGCCTTGGTCCGGGCGCGGCGGAGCATTTCGGAGGAGATGTCGATGGCGACGACGTGGTCGGCGACCTCGGCGAGGTAGGGGAGCATCCCTCCGGTGCCGGTGCCGATGTCGGCGACCGTGAGCCCCTTGGGGACCAGGCGCAGCACGGAGAAGAGCGCGGCGGCCTCGGTGAACAGCTCTGCGCGCAGGGTGTCCCAGTGCTCGGCGCGGTCGAAGAACTCCTCGGTGCGTGCGCGGCGGCGCGAGACGACCTTCTCCACGCGGGAAGCGACCTTGCGCTCAGCAGCGATGCGACGGAGCTCTTGGCCGAAAGGCCCGTCGAGGAGAGGGTCGTCGGAGACGATGCGGTAGAACGACGCGGTGCCCTGCTTGCGGGCGACGACGAGGCCGGCTTCACGGAGCGCGGCGAGGTGACGGGAGACGCCGGGCTGAGCGGCGCGCGAGACTTCGGACAGCTCGCCGACCGAAAGCTCCTCCTCCAGCAGCGCTGCGAGCAGCAGCACGCGGGTCTCATCGGACAGGGCCTTGAAGCGTTCGAGCCACGAAACCATCGGCAAAAGAGCGTCTAGCGCGCTTCATGTCTTGATGCAAGTAAAAGCATAAAGAGCACGCCCCCGCCGCGCGATCTCGAGGCTACTTCTTGCACGAACGCAGCACCGACAGCGCCGGATGCTGCGTCAACGCCACGCCCAACACCTCCTCGACACCGTCGCCGTCGAGATCCGCTGCCTCGACGAGCGAAGTGTCGCGACGGATTTGCCGGACGATTCGAAGGTCTTCCGCCTTCAGTGCCGAGGCTCCGTCGGTCGCGTAGACCCTCACCTCACCCCCCTTGGCCGCCACGAGCAGATCGGGCGGGGTCCTCGTATTGCGCATCAGCCGAGCGGTGAACCACCCGTAGTCCGGCGTCAGAAGCTCGCGAAGGAATCCCTGCTCCTCGTCCCAGAGCGCGATCGTCGTGGGCCACTTCTGCACCAGCAACTCCTGCACCTGGTCTCCGTCCACGTCGCCCGTGTCGAGCAGCGGCGACAGGACGTCCACCTCGCTGCACGGCGTCCCCGTCCGAATCGGCGCCTTGAGGATGCACGGCGGAGCCATGAGTCCGTTGGGCCGCACCATCAGATCCGTGCAGCCGTCGGCGTTGAAGTCCGTTGCCCGCACGATCGAAACCCCGAACATGCTGTCCACCCCTGCCCACGAGAAGGCGTCGCTCGCATCCCCTCGCGGAACGAAGATCAGATCCAGCGGATACGTTCCGCGGACGAAGACGAGATCGCCGTTGCCGTCGCAGTCGAAGTCCCCCGAGCTCACGTCGATCAACGACGGAAAGCGCGGCGGCTTCACGCGCTCGATGTCGGTGCCGCTGCGCACCTCGGTCCACCCCGCGGAGCCGTCAACGAGCACCAGCGCCCTGCCCCCGTCGTCATCGAGATCCGCCAGCGCCGCCCCGATCGATCGCAAGGGGATGAGCGCTGCGTCTTCGAGCCGGCCCAAGGTGTCGGAGAGGAGGACCCCGACCCTCGTCGATTCGAGAAGCACGATGTCGGTGGTCAGGTCCCCGTTCACGTCTCCGAGAAGCATGCGCTCGGGAGACAGCCTCAGCGGCTTGACGGTTTCCGCGTATGTGTCGCCAGCCTCGCAGCTCGCAGGAGGTGGATCGCACCGATCGCGGACGCGGGGGAACACCTCCATTCCCCAGGTGGTTCCGAAGACCAGATCGGTCAGCCTGTCTCCGGTCACATCGCCCAGCGCGAGCTGTCCGGTCGTGGAAGGGACGACCGCGTGGCGCAGCCCGTCTGCGTCGAGGAGCAGCAGCTCGGTCTGCTCTCCCGTCAACAGCGCGACGTCCGAGCGACCGTCGTCATCGACGTCTCCGACCACGAGATCGGTGAGCCACGGTGCTTCAAAGAGCTGCTTGTGCGCGAACGCTCGAGCGCGGGGAACGTAGCGGTATGCGTTGACGCGAACCGTCGCCGATGTCTCGTCGTGCCGCAGCACCACCAGCTCTTCGGTTCCATCGCGGTCCACGTCGAGCGCCGAGGGCGTCGCGTTGCCGATCACGTCCGCATCGGCGTGGAAGATGCGCGCGAGAGCCCCGTTGCCGTCGTTGATCAGGACATCCCAGCCGGACACCATCGCCGCGATGGCGTCCTTGTCCCCGTCGCCGTCGAGGTCCGCGAGCGCGACGCCCGAGGCCTCCTCGGACAGAGAGCCGGACGAAGCGAGGGTTCGGAACGGGAGGCTTCCACCGAAGAGAACATCGATTCGCCGGTCGGGCTCCTGGCGGGACACGATCAAGTCGTCGAAGCCGTCACGGTCCATGTCCTGGGCCGCCAGGTCGTTGCCGAGGTAGGGGGACGGGTCGTAGTAGACGACGGGTAGCCGGAGGCCGTCTCGTGCGTCTCCATGGAACAGGAGGAGTCGGGCATGGTCCCCGGCGATCGCGACTTTGACCGCGAGGTCGGCGAGGCCGTCGCCGTCGAAGTCACCCGCGGCCGCGTTGATCGGGATGCCACCGGTTTCGAAGGACACCGGTGCGTTGAAGGAGCCATTGCCGAGTCCGGGGTACAGCTCGATCCGTCCCGGTCCCCAGTGCGCAGAGCTCGTCCAGGCACGCGTCCGGATCGCGTCGAGCCGCGCATCGCCGTCGAAGTCCGCCAAGACGAGCAGTGATTGCCCGTCGTCGCCGAGGGTCACGCGCGACGTGGCGACAGGCGCGCACGTCGAGCGGATGTTCCATCCGGTCGCGGCGTCGGGGGCGGCATCGAAGTCCAGCGCGTCGTTTGCTGCGGAATCGCCCGGCTCCGCATCCGTGGCGCCGTCGGGTGTTTGCGCATCGGCGGCGACGATCGTGCTTGTCTCGTCGTCGTTGCAGGCAGGGAAACACAGAAGCGTGCCGAGGCCGGCTGCGGTCAAGGCTTGCAGAGTGCGCGTGCGTAGCATGGCCCGACCCTCCCCTCCCGGGGTTGATTCACGGAGTGGATCGGTCCCCGGGCATCATGGCTGCTCGATCTGGACATGGGCCCGGGCGCGAGGCGGACAACCGGTGATCCATCGTGCGGGCGTGTCGAGGTAGTGGGGGCAGGGTGCCGATAGGGATGGACCTTCGATGGATGGATCGTGGTAGGTTTGCGGGACGGGTGATGTTGCGACACGGACGACAAGGACGGGGTGCGCCGGCAGGCCTGGTTACGCTTGCGGTGGTTTTGTTCGGGACGGGATGCTGCGGGCCGAAGCTGGAGACGGTGGTGCAGGAGCATCGGGAGCGGGTGGAGCGACAGCTCGCTCCGCTTGCGTCGATTGAGCAGCAGGTGCGGCAGCTTCCGCGCCTGCAGCAGGACACACCGATCCAGGTGACGACCCCGCTGGTGTACGAGCCTTCGGTCTACACGACCGGAGGGAACACGGCGATTCTGCACGCCGAGGATCTGCCGAGCGCCGAAGAGCTCGGCTACGTGTGGGCGAGAATACCGTCCTCGGGGTTGCTCAACCGATGCGGGTCGTTCGTGCGACGCGGGCATGAGGTGTTCGATCCAGCCCAACCGACGGCCTATCTGAATGTGCCCACGGGGAGCTTCGCGGAGTACGTGTTGAAGCGCTGCGAGGAAGTGCGCTACGTGCTGGTGGTGCGAACGGTCGAGTTCGTGGAGCCGACGCAGCCTGTCGCGCCGCAGGCTCCGGGGTCTGTGATTCCTGCGAAGTGCAGTGCCGCTCCGGCATCGGCTTCAGCGGCCGCTTCGACTTCAGCGTCAGCCTCGGCTTCGGCGTCTGCTTCGGCATCCGCCAGTGCAGCTCCTCCCTCGGCTCTGGCGCCTTCGGCTTCCGAATCGCGTCGCGTGTTCCAGGGAGGACTTGCCCGAGGGGAGGTCCATGTCTTCGCGCTCGAAGGGGCAAAGTACGCGGGCGGATTCCGGTTCGAGGTGATCAACGCTTCGCGTCTCGAGGGGACCGACGTTGCGGGGGATCTGAAGACGAAGATGACCGAGGCGGTGTTGGAGGGCTTGCGTGCGCGCGTGCCGGGGACGGAGGTGCGCAAGTGAAGGGCGGAGGAAGCCGTGAGTAACGCAGCCTGGTTGAACGATCGCTTCCGGGAGAGGGTGCGGGACTGCATCCGCGAGATCGAGTCCGGAACCGGTGCGGAGGTCGTCGCGACCGTGTGTGTCCGCTCGGGTCACTACCGTCACGCCGACTACCTCGTTGGGGTGCTGTTCTCGCTCGGGGCCCTGCTGTTCTATCTGCTGTATCCGGAGCCGCTGTTCGACGACATCGCGGTCGTGCTGGTGGTGGCGTCGTTCGTGGTCGGAGCGTTGTTTTCCTATGCATGGTCGGGGCTGCGGCGGCTGCTGGTGTCGGGCAAGGTGCTCGACGAAGCAGTACACAAGTCGGCCCTGGCGAGTTTCGTGGAGCAGGGGATCACGAACACGCGCGGCCGTACTGGCGTACTCGTGTACGTGTCGCTGTTCGAGAAGCGCGCGAGGGTGGTCGCGGACTCCGGGATACCGGTCGAGCGGCTTGGCGATCGGTGGACCGCCGCGGTGCGGGAGATCGAGGTCTCTTCGAGGAAGGGCGCCGACGCCTTCGCAGTGGCGTTGCTGGCGCTGGGGCCGATCCTGGCCGAGGCCGTCCCGAGAGCGGCAGACGACGTCAACGAGCTTCCAGACGAGATGGTGAAGGCATGACCACGCGCGAGACCTTGCGAAGGCTTGCCCGCAGGAGAGGGCGTTGGACGATCGGTGCGGCGCTGTCTCTCTGCCTGTCGCTTGCGGTGTCCGACGCCTACGGGCGCCCGGGTGGCGGCAGCGGTTTCGGAGGGGGATCGAAGTCGTCCGGAGGTTCGCGAACGAGCGGCTCGCGGTCCAGCGGTTCGGGGTCCAGCGGCTCGCGGTCGAGCAGTACGGGAGGGGGATCGACCCGGTCGACGTCGCCTTCGCGTGGCAACTCGCCGTCGGTCTACACTCCCAGTAAGCCGAGCATTCAGACGGTTTCCTACTGCACGCGCTGCGGAGCGGAGCGTGCCGATGCGCTGCGTGCGTGGGTGCCCGGGGCGCTTGGGCCCTACGGCAGCGGTCCGGCGCGGCCCGCGACGCTGAACGTCGGGGACTCCTCCGACTTCGCGATGGGCGCGACGATGCTGCTGGTTTTCGGCTTCGTGGGCCTTGCCGTCCCCGTCGGGTTCATCGCGGGCGTCGTGTCGCTGGTGCGCAGGGCGAGGGGATCGGGGTGGTCCACCTCGGCTGCACGTCGCGCCCCATCGAGCCCCCAATCCGACACGCGAACACCGGGAGAGATCCGTCGCGCCCTGGGGATGATCCGCGGCTGGGATCCGGACTTCTCCGTGGCGCTGTTCGAGGACTTCGCGTACGCGCTGTACGCGGAGGCGCACACGGCGCGCGGAGCGGGAGCTCTGCCTCGGATGGCTCCGTACCTGGGAGCCGCAGCGCGAAATGCCCTCGACGCCCTCGGAAGGCAGCCGGTCACCGCGGTGATCGTCGGAGCCATGCGGTGCGTGGACTTCGTGCCCAACGACGCTGGCGGGCAGCGCGTGCGGGTCTCGGTGGAGTTCGAATCCTGCTACTCCGAGGACCGAGGCGGAGGGAGAACCGCGTCGTTCTACGCGGTCGAGCGCTGGTCCTTCGTCCGGAGCCGCTCGGCGCGCTCCCGGCCCCCGGACCGCATTCGCGTGTTCGCGTGTCCGAGTTGCGGAGCCCCCCTCGATCGGATCGTGGGCGGCACCTGCGGGTACTGCAACCGCGTGGTGGAAGGCGGTGGCTACGACTGGTGCGTGGAGTCCATCGAGGTGCTGGAGCGCAACGAGCGTCCTCCGATTCTGACAGGCACGACCGAGGAGGCGGGCACGTCGCTGCCGACGGTGTTCGATCCAGCGCTGGCGACGCAGCTCGCGGCGTTGCGTGGTCGCGATCCGGCGTTTGACGACACGACGCTGATTGGGCGTATCCAGCTCATTTTCCAGACGATGCAGACGGCGTGGTCATCGCTGGCGTGGGAGTCCGCGAGGCCGTACTTGACCGACGGTCTCTACCAGACCAACGCGTACTGGATTGCGGCGTATCGGAGTCAGGGGCTGAGGAACGTGACGGAGCGCGCGAGGATCGTGCGGTGGGAGCTGGTGCGGATCGACTCCGATCGATGGTACGACGCGGTGACGGTGCGCATTCACGCGACCGGGTTGGACTACACGATAAGGGACGCGGATCAGTCGGTCGTGGGCGGACGTCGGGACAAGGAGCGGCCGTACACGGAGTACTGGACCCTGATCCGTGGGTCCAATCGGAAGGGGCCCGCGATCACGCGTGCCGTGTGCCCGAACTGCGGCGCTCCGATGAACGTGAGCATGGCCGTCGCCTGCAATCACTGCAGAGCCAAGGTGAACTCCGGCGAGTTCGACTGGGTGCTGAGCAAGATCGAACAGGACGAGGTGTACGGAGGCTGAAGGCTGGCCGCGTCAACTGCGGGAACCTCGTGCCGGCGCGCCAGTGAGAGGCTCAGTCCAGACTCGCGGGGATGCGGAGCACGAAGGTCGCACCGCGTTGCGTGTTGCGGAGCAGCTCGATGGTCCCTCGGTGTGCGTCGGCGACGCGCTTGACGATCGGGAGCCCGAGCCCTGTGCCGGCGGCTCGCGTAGTGAAGAAGGGCGAAAAGATGCGATCGACAACCTCCGTCGGGACGCCGGAGCCATCGTCCTCCACCTCGAATCGAACCATGTCCGAAGGTCGAGGCTCGACGGAGATGCGGACCTTGATCGGTCCGCGCCGGTTGGGGGCCTGGATGGCGTTGGTGACGAGGCTGATCAACGCCTGCAGGAGCATGCGCTCGTCGGCATGGATCGCGGGGAGATCGGGGGCGATCTCGAGGCGGACCTCCGCCTTGGTGTCGGCGAGGGAGCGGGCAGCGGCGATCGCCTGAGAGGCGATGGCGTCGATGGCGACGGGGCCCATTTCCGGCTCGACCGGACGCACGAGCTCGAGGACAGCGCTGACCAGGCGGTTGAGCCGAGCGGCCTCTTCGTCGATGATTTCGAGCAGCTCCCGGCTGTCGCCCGGGAGGGTCGGCAGGATTCGCTTGAGGGTCGCCAGCGCGTTGAAGATGACGCCGAGGGGATTGCGGACCTCGTGCGCGATCACGCCGGACAGCTCGGCGAGGGCCGCGAGTCGCTCCTGCTTGACCAGCTCGCTCTGTGCGCGCTCGAGATCAATCCGGGCGCGCTCGAGCTCGGTGATGTCGGTGCAGACCCCCGCGATCCCGGCGATCTTGCCTTCGGGCGTGTGGAGCAGGAACTTCTGCGTGATGAAGGAATGGATTCCGTCGGGCAGCGGAATCGTTTCCTTGAAGTCCACGGGCTCTCCGCGTCGGACGACCTCTTCGTCCTGTTCGCGGAACAGCCTGGCCACGGGATCGGGGAAGATGTCGAAGTCGTTGCGACCCAGGATGCTCGCGCGGTCGTGCCCCGAGAGCCGCTCGTAGTCGCGGTTCACCGCCAGGTACTGATAGGCGGCGTCCTTGAGGTACACGGTGACCGGGGAGGCATCGATGAGCTCCTCGATCAGGCGCCAGCGTTCCCGGTCCCTGCGCAAGGCTGCAAGCTCGGCCTCGAGCTCTCGGATGCGAGCCTCGGGGGAAGGCGTCGCCTGCGGAAGAGCATCGGAGAGGAGCTCACGTGTTGCCATGGTCGTCGCTGGTGGACTGCTGCGGACGGGGATGAGGAGCGGACAAGCGCCCAGGAACCATCGTGCCCGTCCTGAGCGGGTGGGTCCAGTGAAAGGTTCCGGGCGGGATCAGGCGCGGGGGCGGCGACGGGCGAGTGCGGCGATCGCGAGGCCGAGGAAGGCGAGGCCGGCGGGGGAGGGGCGGCTGTCGGAGGTGCGGCAGCCGCAACCGGAGTCGGAGGTCGCATCGAGCGACTGAGGAGGGGCGGTGCTCGCATCGGAGTCGGTGCCCGAGTCCGAGGCCGGGGTCAGGACGCAGGACTTGCCGGAGCAGGAGTAGCCATTGGAGCAGTCGTTTGAGGTGCTGCAGGAATCCCGGCAGGCGCCGGCAGCGCAGGTGTAAGGAGCGCAGGTCGTTTCGGTGCCGTCAGGGTGCTTGACCGTGAAGGAATCCTTGCACGTGGAACCCGCGAGGACGCACTGCTTGGAGACAACCTCGCAGGTGGCTTCGGTGGCGCAGTCGGTCTTCGTGTTGCACGTCTGCTTGCAGCTTGCAGAGGCGTTGTCGCACGCGTAGGGGCTGCAAGCGGTAGAGGTCTCCTGGCAAGCGCCGAAGCCGTCGCACTCCTTGACGACGCTGGAGTTGTTGGAGCAGGCCGCCGCACCGCAGGCGTTGCCCTTGGGAGCGAGCCTGCACTTGCCGGCGGCATCGCAGCTCCCGTCAACACCACAGAGATCCTTGGGATCCTGCTGCTGTTGGCAGACGTTGCGAGGATCCATCTCGCCGGCTTTCACCAACCCGCACTTGCCGTTCTGCCCCGATTGGTTGAGCGAACCCGAGCAGCTCTGGCAGGTCTTGTCGCACGCGGTGTCGCAGCAGACTCCATCCACGCAGTGACCGCTGAGGCACTGGGTTCCGGCGGTGCAGGCGTTTCCATCGGTCAGGAGTGTCGAGCACTGCCCAAGATTGGAGCAGAAGTGGCCGGGGGCGCACTGCGTGGAATCCACGCAGGTGGTGAGGCACTGACCCTCGACGCACTTGAATCCCGCGCAGTCGGTGGTTTGCGTGCTCGCCATGCAGGCACCGGACCCGTCGCACTGAAGCGAGGTCACCTTGGTGTCGTTGTCCGAGCAGGTCGGAGTTCCGCAGGGCGAACCTGCCTCCGCGAAGGCCCTGCACTGTCCTGCGCCGTCGCAGGTTCCATCCGCCTTGCATGCGTCGGAATCCTGCGCGCAGGCGTTGCGTGGATCCAGGCCAACCAGCACTTGTCCGCACTGGCCGTCGATGAGGCCGGTGAACTGGCCTTGGCAGTTCATGCACGCCCCGGAACAAGCGGAGTCGCAGCAGATTCCATCGGCGCAGAAGCCGGAGAGGCACGGTTCGGCGGAGCTGCAGACCGCTCCGGGCGGGAGCTTGCCGGTGCACACGCCCTGGTCACAGTACCGGCCTGGGGCGCAGTCCGCGGAGCTGGCGCAGGTCGTGAGGCAGGCGCCCGCCGCGCACTTGAAGTCTCCGCAGGAGGTGGAGATGGAGGAAGCCGCGCAGACGCCGGACCCGTTGCACTCCTGTGCGGCGACCCGTGTGTCGTTGTCCGTACAGACGGGGGCGCCGCAGTTGGTGCCAGCAGGCATGTTGACCCTGCATTCGCCGGAGCCGTTGCAGGAGCCATCGGCCCCGCACTGGGTTCCGGAGGCGGCGCACTGCGATCGCGGATCCTTGCCGGCTTCGACCGGTGAGCAGATTCCACCCGAGACGCCGGTGTAGCTGGCATTGCAGCTCATGCACAGGCCGGAGCACGGCACGTTGCAGCAGGTGTTGTCCACGCACGCGCCGCTGGCGCATTGGCTATCGGCCGTACAGGAGCTGCCCGGCGCGAGGCTGGCCGTGCACTTGCCCTCGGAGCTGCAGAAGTAGCCCGGCAGGCAATCCGTCGCCTGCGTGCACACCGTGAGGCAGGCCGATGTCACGCACTTGAATCCACCGGAGCAGTCGTTGTTCTGCACCATGCAGATGCCTGTTCCGTCGCAGAGCTGCCCGGACACCGTGTCGGCATCGATACAGGTCGTTGCTCCGCACGCCTTGTCCTTCGGCGCGAAAAGACGGCAAGCCCCAGCGCCATCGCATAGCCCGTCCGCACCACAGAGAGTCCCTGAGCTAGCGCACTTGTTGCGCGGATCCGAGCCCGCGAGCACCGGGTGGCATTCGCCATTGGGCTTGGAGGTGGTCGCAGTGCTGCAGCCCATACAGTCGCCGGAGCACTGGACGCTGCAGCAGACGCCATCCACGCAGAACCCGGAGTTGCATTCGTCTGACGAGCTGCAAATGGCGCCGGCGGCGAGGCCGGGGACGCACTTGTTGGCGACGCAGCGATTGCCGGCGGTGCACTGCGTGTGGCCGGTGCAGGAGGTGAGACACGCTCCGCTGCTGCAGACGTAGCCGGCGCAGGAGATGGTACTGCTGCCGACGCAGGAGCTGGTCTCGCCGGACACGGTGCACCATCCGACATAGGCGGAGCCGACCTGAAGGGGACAGGATGCCATCGAGCAAGGTTCGTTGGTCCGCAGGTGACATCCGGTAGCCGGCGCGGGAGCGCAGGCCCCAGGCTGGCAGAAGGCATCGGCCCCGGTCGCGGCAGAGCACTCGTTGTCCGGGTCCGTGCCACCCTTGACCTGAGCACAGGTCCCGTTGGGGGAGCCCGTCTTCGCCAAGCTGCATGCCATGCACTCACCGATGCATGTGTTCTCGCAGCACACTCCATCCACACACCAGAGCCCGGCGGCGCATGCTCCGTGGACGGAGGGGGAGTCCGTGCACGTGGCCCCGCGCGGAAGATCCCCCAATCGCCAGATCTCGACCGTGGGCGTGGCGGCTCCGCCAACGATCCCTCCCATCACGAGCACCGTCTGGCTGTCGAGCCGCGCCGCACCGTGGGACGTGCGAGCCATGATGGGGTTCTTGGCGTCCTCGAAGGTCACGCCCGACGTGGATGTCTTGAGCACGTACGCGGTCGTTCCTCCAACGATCAGATCCGAGCCGGCGGAGGTTGTGCTTGAAAGGAAAGTGGCGCTCAGACCCGTGCCGGAGAGCCCGGTGGGTCTCGCAGCGGAAACGCTCCAGGTCCCGGCGGTGAAGCTGTAGGCTTCCACGAAGTTGGTCTGGCTCGAGGTGCCACCGATCACGTAGCCGGTGCTCTTGGTCGGGATGCCGGGCAGGTGCACTGCCGCGAAGATGCGACCCGAGCTCATGGATCCGGTGGCGGTCCAGGTGTTCGCGGCGGTGTCGTAGCGAACCGCGGTGGTCAGGCCAGAACTCGAGAACGTTGCGTTGCCTCCTGCGGCCACGATCCCGTCGGTGTGCACGAGCACCGCGTGCCCACCGCGATTGGACGGAAGATTCGCCTTGGGAGTCCACGAGGACGTGGGGGATGTCGAGGTCAGGGCACCGACGGAGAGCTCTGCCGTGCTGGCTGTGCCGAAGCCGCCGATCACGAACACCTTCTCGGTCGCAGCGGTCGAAGTCAGTGGAATCGCGGCGTGCCCGACCCGCGAGACGTCCATCGGGGTCATGGTCCTCCAGACGTTGTTGTTGAGCGCGTTCGGCCACAACAACCAGAATGTCGAGGTCCCGGTTCCGGCCTGCAGGTTGGCAGGCGTGGAGGCTCCGCCCAGGACACCGGGGAAGGTCACGTACGCCAGCGAGTCGCCCTTCCTCACGCTGATGATGGTGGGCATGCAGCGGGCCTCAGGCAGCGCGGCTTCGGAGAACCAGCGATTGTTCGAGGGATTGAAGGAATCGACAGCCTTCGAGCAAGCCGAACCCGTGTATCCACCGATTGCGTACACCCTTGCGAGCGTTGGTGTGCCGGTTCCGGTCTTCCCCATGCTCGAGAACGTGCCGAAGTTCGCGCGAGCGTTGGACATGCTGTTGGTGGTGCTCCACGAAGGGTCCACCACCAACGGGTACTGCGGCGGAGCCGCGTCCGATCCGGAAGGAGCGAAGTCCACCGCGACCGAGCAGGTGGTCTTGTCGTTGCCTTGCGGCCAGGGGCGGACAACGCGAGGGGAGAGCGCGCTGGATGCGGAGTCGACGGCGCAGTCGAGTACGCCAACGCGGAGGTCGAATCTGCTACCGGCGGAGTCGATGGCCGACGGCGGGTTCATGCGGAGCCTGGGCACTCCGCGGGAGTCGACGAACTCGAGCGTCTTGTCCACGAGCCGCAGCCCTGCGACTCGGGTCATGTCGACTTCGTAAGTGATGCGCTCGTCCGCGGGACGCTCCGGGAAGAGGACGAAGTCCTCCACCCCGTCGTAGCTTGCGCGTTGAAGAACGTGGCGCCCCTTGGCGAGGACGTCGGAGTAGGCGACGTAGTCGCGCTCTGCGCGACCGACGGCCGGGCTCGCGCCTTTCAATCGGAAGCGGAGCCCGATGCGCTCCGGCTCGGAAGGGTCGTCTTCGTCGAGTTCGACCCACCCGTCGGCCGTGGCCGGGACCTTCACGCGCGCGAGGATGGCCGTGGAATGCCGTCCCTTCGATGGAGCCACGAGGGCGTTCCAGACATCACCCGCGCGTTCGAAGCGCGCCGACGCGGGAGCTGCGATCGCTGAAGTCCCGGACGCCGGGGTGCAGTCGTCGCCGAGATCGACGGCCAACAACTCGAGGCCCTGCAGGGCGGGGCGCGAGGCGCATCGGTCTCCCGGGATGTCGAGCGTGGGGCGGGGAGCGCGGCGAAGGACCGCAGCGAACTGATCGACGACTACCGTCGAGGTGGTCGCACCGACCGTGCCTTCGGGAGAGGGCTCCGCTCCGGAGGTCCGTTCCGAGGATGAGCAGCCCGCCAGGATCGCGATGGCGGAGAGCGCGAAAGTACGGTGTCTCATGATCCCACTCCCAATTGCTTGCGGCTAAGTGCAGTCATTTCCCCGAACTCGCGGCGCGAGCGGCGGGCCCTCTGCGACAACTACCAGGGCATGCGTCAGGAGTCCACGCAACGACGACACGCGATGCAGGGTCGCGTGAGGGCGATGGAGCGGTATGTTACACTCGGCCATCATGTGTGACACCGATCGCCAGAAGCCCATGCGCGCGCTCACCGTGGTTGCCTTGCTCGTCGGGGCAGCAGCGTGTTCCGGGGATCCGTCGACCGCGGAGGCCGAGCCCTGGGCGGGTGACTCGGGAATGGATGCAGCAGCGGACGCCTCGGGGCCCGGGCTCGATGCCGCAAGCGACACGCCCCCCGGCGACGCGGCGACGGACGCGTCGTATGCCGATGCTCACGCACCGGACGCGAAGGTCGAACAGGACGCGGAGGAGCCGATCGACGCAGCGATCCAGGATGTGTCGTCACCCGACTCAGCGGTGGTCGATGGTGCGGCGCCCAAGGACGCGGCGCCGGATGCCAAGCCCGACGCGGCGCCGGACGCGCAGCCCGACGCGGCGCCAGCGGGGCCGTTCAAGGTCTACGTGTCGCCGACGGGGAAGGACACGAACGACGGCTCGACGTTGGCGAAGGCGGTGCTGACGCTGACGCGTGTGCAGGCGATCCTCCAGGCGGCGAAGCCGGGGCGCGACGTCGAGGTGCGGATCGCGCCCGGGCGGTACCAGGCGCAGAAGGTCACGTGGAAGTACACGATGCCCACGCACAAGATCACGTTCATGCCGTTGAACGACGACAAGAACCGACCGATCTACGACGGGTGTCTGGTGGAGAACGTGACGAACCCCGGGACGCAGTGTCCTGGCGGGACATGGTTCATTCTGGATCACGCGGGGGGGCAGGAGACGAACCTGCACTTCGAGTACATCTACGTGGAGCGGTACCAGACGGCGATCAGCCTGAACGGGGATCGGGATCAGGAGTCGACGAGCAACGGATCGAACCGCGTGTTCGGATGCTACTTCAAGGACATTGGCAACGAGTTCAACCCTGCGCTGGCGACCTCGACGGCGGCGCTGCGCCTGGTGAACTCGGACGACAACGAGATCGTGAACAACCACTTCGTGGACATCGTGAACACGACGAGCGGCGCGCTGCTGCACGCGATCTACGCGGCGCACATGTCGGATCGGAACCTGATCCAGTCCAACCGGTTCGAGCGAGGGACCGGGGATCCGGTCCGGATCCGCGACTACTCCAACGACAACGAGATCCGGGACAACCGCTTCATCAAGATCGGCGCCGCGGCCTACAGCGACTGGTATTGCGACCACGAGGTGAACACCGCGTGCACGAAGCCGGCGGCGGAGTGCCCGTCGTGGCGCAACCAGTTCCGCGACAACTTCCTGGACGGGAGCTGGACGTGCGATCCGCTGACGGTGTGGAAGCTGTACCAGGACGACACGACGGCCGGGTGCACGAAGCCGTCGGGAGCGGCGCGAGTGAGCACGAGCGGCAATACGCAGCAGTCTCCACCGTGCTCGAGCTGAGGGAGGCGGACCGGTTCTAGCGAGCCTGCCCGGCCTTCTTGGAGAACAGGAGACGGACCGCGGCCTTTCCGCCGTCCCGCGCGCAGGAGATTTTCTTGAAATTCGACGCGTTCGCG
>JAKLDZ010000760.1 GCA_022703255.1 Myxococcota bacterium
CCAGGAACGCCGCGTACTGCCCCCGCGTCACCTCCGTCTCGTCCATCCAGAAACACGTGCCGTCGAGCCGCCCTACGTGCACCAGCGTCGGGCCCTTGCCCGACACCGGAGGAGACGCGGCCGGACACTCCGGCAGGCTCTGATCGTTGTTGCCTGCGTCTTCGCCCGGATCGATCTCGACCTTGTTGGTCTTGGAGCAGCCGAGCAGCGGGAGGAGGACCAGGACGGAGGCTGCGATGGCAAGGGTGCGATTCATGGGTTCCTCGAGGCCTTTCGTGGGGTCATTTCCCCGTCGATGACGGAGCGGGAGCTCGGAGCGACGCCCTGCCGTGGACCACGGCCGGTCGAGCAAGTGTAGCTTGGTGCAGGCGCCCGACTCCAGCGATTCGTGCGTCTGCCTCGTATGGGTGAGTCCTCCGACAGCGGCGTGCCGCCCAGCGGGGATCGGTGGCATTGTGCCCACCGTCGCAGCGCCTCAGCGACGCCGACGCAATCCGAGCATCCCGATCAGCGCGAAGACGAACCACGCCGCGCGCCCACTGGTACGGGACGTGCGGCACCCGCACCCGCCGTCGTCATCCGAAGCACCCCACGAAGTCGCGGGGCCGCCTTCGCCGCTCGAGGTTCCTGCGTCGGTTGGCGCGGATCCTTCGGGAGAGTCCTCCGCTGCAGCGTCGGATGCCGGGCCGGCTTCGGGCGGCTCCGTGCCGCCTTCGGTGTCGGGCTCCGGTCCCGCTTCGGGGCCCGGCTCGGGCTCGACGGAGACGGGCTTGCATTCATCGGGCTGGCCGACCGGCATCACGGTGCAG
>JAKLDZ010000761.1 GCA_022703255.1 Myxococcota bacterium
ATCCCCACGCCCGTGGGGAACGCTTTTTTTCTGTTTATTTTGTATGGTCACTTTTCGGTCCATCCCCACGCCCGTGGGGAACGCCGCGACCTGGGGCGCCATGCTCACGATGTCGGCGGTCCATCCCCACGCCCGTGGGGAACGCGGACGCCTGCTCAAGAACCCCGAGGAGGCTGGCGGTCCATCCCCACGCCCGTGGGGAACGCCCGAGCTGCTCCTGGGCGAGGTCACCCCTCATCGGTCCATCCCCACGCCCGTGGGGAACGCGGCCACGGAATTCCCGCCTGGTCCACCACCCGCGGTCCATCCCCACGCCCGTGGGGAACGCTCCTTCCCGGTGTAGGGCACCCTGCGGAGGTACGGTCCATCCCCACGCCCGTGGGGAACGCTGCACCCTCTGCCACGGCAACGGCTGGTTCTACGGTCCATCCCCACGCCCGTGGGGAACGCGAAAAGATGAAGATCGAATGCCGTCCCTTGGCCGGTCCATCCCCACGCCCGTGGGGAACGCGTGCCCGCGCTGGCCGTGGCCTACACCCTGATCGGTCCATCCCCACGCCCGTGGGGAACGCGCCGGGGGGACGGTGACCTACTCCATGGGCTACGGTCCATCCCCACGCCCGTGGGGAACGCGCCACAACGGGTAAACGAACGACCAGAAATAGCGGTCCATCCCCACGCCCGTGGGGAACGCAGCTCGATCCCCAGACAAGACGAATTCGCCCACGGTCCATCCCCACGCCCGTGGGGAACGCAAATCCAGCCGGCCCCCTACCTGCTGGGTAATCGGTCCATCCCCACGCCCG
>JAKLDZ010000762.1 GCA_022703255.1 Myxococcota bacterium
CACGCTGATCCTGTATCGCGTGCAGTGGCGCGGCTTCGGCGTGCGCGAGGCCTGAGCCCATGGACGCCACCGCATCGCTGATCGCCACCACCATGGGCGCGGGCACGCCGCTGCTGCTGGCGGCCACCGGCATCCTGGTGAGCGAGCGCTCGGGCGTGGTCAACCTCGGCATCGAGGGGATGATGCTGATGGCCGCGCTGGCGGGCTTTGCCGTCACGCACGCCACCGGCCAGTACTGGCTCGGCTTCGGGGCGGGTGCGCTGGCGGGCATGGCCATGGCGCTGCTGTTCGCGGCCTTCGCGATCGGCTTGGCCACCAACCAGTACGCCACCGGCCTCGCGCTGGCGCTCTTCGGGGCCGGGCTGTCGGCCTTCCTGGGGCAGTCATTCCAGGGCCTGAGCCTGCCGGCGCGCAGCGGCGACGGCATCCCCGGCCTGCGCGAGCTGCCCTTCGTGGGCGAGGCCTTCTTCTCGCAGCACGGGGTCGTGTACCTCTCGCTCGCCCTGGTGGCGGCGGTGGCGTGGTTCCTTTTCCGCACCCGCGCGGGCCTGGTGCTGCGCGCGCTGGACGAGAACCCGCCCGCGGTGGCGCAGCCCGAGGCGGGCGCGACCTATGCGGCCAAGCTCACGCGCGACGACGGGCGCATCGACTGGACGCACGACGCCGCGGCGCTGGACCGGCAGGTGCGCGCGCTGAACCCCTGGCCCGGCACCTTCGCCCTGCTGGGCGACACGGTGCTGAAGGTGCAGCAGGCGCACCCCGAAGCGGGGCAGGGGGCCCCAGGCACGGTGCTGGAC
>JAKLDZ010000763.1 GCA_022703255.1 Myxococcota bacterium
TGAAGAAGTCCGATCGCTCGCGCAAGACCCCCGCCCAGATGGTGGCGCTGTGGAGCCAGTGGGTGAAGCAGTATCCGATAGTGTCGCTCGAAGACGGCATGGGCGAAGAAGACCGCGCGGGCTGGCTGGCGCTGACCAAGGCGCTCGGCAAGAAAGCGCAACTGGTGGGCGACGACCTGTTCGTGACCAACCCGACGATCTTCCGCGAGGGCATCCGCGACGGCCTCGCCAACGCCATCCTCATCAAGCTGAACCAGATTGGCACGGTGTCCGAGACCCTCGAAGCCGTGGCAATGGCACAAAAGGCGGGCTACGGCGCGGTGATCTCGCACCGGTCCGGCGAGACGGAGGACGCGTTCATCGCGGACCTGGCTGTCGGCACCAACGCGGGCCAAATCAAGACCGGTTCGGCCTGCCGCTCCGAGCGCATCGCGAAATACAACCGGTTGCTGGCCATCGAGCAGGAACTGGGGAAGAAGGCGCGATACGGCGGCCCGTTGTTCCGGAAGAGCAAGTAAGCTGCTGCCGGTTCAGTTCAATTAAGCACGCGCAAGGCCCGGCCCCGGCCGGGTCTTGCTTTGTACTTAGGCGTTTCCCTATCCGGGCGGGCGTGGTTAAATGCGGAACATGAAGATCGAAGCCTTGCACATCGGCATGAGGGTCCGCCACCCGCAATACGGGGTCGGCGCGGTGAAGGCCATCGCGGAGGCAACTGCGGAGATCCAGTTCGATGACGGGCGGCGGACGGTAGCGCCGGAACCAAGCGGGCTGGAGCAAGCGGAACCCCAAGC
>JAKLDZ010000764.1 GCA_022703255.1 Myxococcota bacterium
TACCCGAACGAAGGAGGCGCTTTCAATTTCAGAGGGGTGACTGCGGCCAGATGCGCTCGCCCATGAGCAGCACCTCGACCTTGCCTCCGCGGCTCGCGACTCGCAGCAGATCGAGCTGACGCTCGCCCAGGCTGATCGGCTCGCCGATCCCCCCGGGACTGCCTCCGGCCTCGATGTGAGCCAGGACCTCGCTGCTGCGCCCGAAGTAGCGATCGGCCGGCACCAGCAGCCCGCCGAGCGCATGATGGGTGCGCCTGAGGTTGTAGAACGACACCCACGCCCGCAGGCGCGTCAGAGCTTCGCCCAGGTCGAAGAACCGCTCCTGGTTGAACAGCTCCTTCTGCACGTTGGCGTTGAGCACCTCGACCTTGCCGTTGTGCTGCGGCACCTTCGCGATGATCTGGTCGATCCCCATCTCCTCGAGCAGACGCGTGAACCGGCTCACCCCGCGCCACGACCAGAACGCCGCGCCCCCGTCGCTCATCACGGACTCGGGCCGGCCATGGCGCGCCACCGCGGACTCGAAGCACTCGAACACGGCCTCCGAGCGATCCTCGTCCCACACGGCGAAGCCGGGGATGTACCGGGAGAAGTCGTCGACCAGGAACAGCACGCTGATCTTCTGCTTGTTGATGTGCCGCTGCAGGAAGTCCATGTGCCAGAGCTGATTGGGACGCACCGCCTCGTAGCGTTGATCGTGGGACTCGACGCGCCGCACCTTCGGCGTGACGTACCCGTGCTCCTCCATGACCATGCGCACCGTGCGCACCGAGACCTTGAACGACTCCC
>JAKLDZ010000765.1:0-308 GCA_022703255.1 Myxococcota bacterium
CGTGCGTCCTGATGGATCGTGACCGAGCCCTCGGCCCCGTCGGGCGAGGCGATCAGCCGCAGTCGTCCGCGCTTGTCCGCGTCGCCGAACAGACGCTCCTCGTAGCCCGGCGTGACGCCGCGGCGATCGGGCACGATCCAGATCTGCAGGAAGTGCGTGGGGGCGTTGGCCGAGTGATTGAATTCGGAGTGCATCACGCCCGTGCCCGCGCTCATGCGCTGCACGTTGCCCGGGCGAATCACCGAGCCGTTGCCCATGCTGTCCTTGTGCGCGAGTTCGCCGGCGAGCACGTAGCTGATGATCTCCAT
>JAKLDZ010000765.1:318-779 GCA_022703255.1 Myxococcota bacterium
TGTCGCGGTGGCCGTGCGTGCCGAAGCCGGCACCGGGAGCCACGGTGTCGTCGTTGATCACGCGCAGCGGCCCGAAGCCCATGTGCCGCGGGTCGTGGTAGTCCGCGAACGAGAAGCTGTGATGGGTCTGCAGCCAGCCGTGGTCGTAAGAGCCGCGTTCGGCGGCGGGGCGGACGGTGAGCATGGAGCCTCCTGGAGTTCCGGCCCGTCGCTTGAACGTAGTTCACCGATCGGCGGCCGTGGCGTCGGATGATGTTTCCGACGAATTCATGCATGATTTCACTTCTGGACCAGCCCGTCACCGGGTCACGACTGACGACTTCATTCAATGAAACTGAACGGATGAATCCTCGCCTCGGCCTCGACGCCTTCGTGCTGCTCGACGCCATCGAGCGCCGTGGCTCCTTCGCCGGCGCTGCCGCGGAATTGGACCGCGTGCCCTCGGCCGTGACCTACGCGGT
>JAKLDZ010000766.1:0-503 GCA_022703255.1 Myxococcota bacterium
CACCAACTACGGTGCACTGGGAGGATGGTTCGGCGTTCCGGTGATTAACTACCCGCAGGTTGGTATCCTCGGAATAGGCCGGATAAACCAGCAGCCGGTGGTGGCTGACGGTGAGATAAAGGTAGGGAATGTAATGCCCCTCTCGCTTTCGGTTGACCACAGGATGGTAGACGGAGCCGAGGCAACAGAGTTCCTTAATGATGTGGCGGCAGGTGTTTCAGATCCGCTGGCGCTTATTATGAGACAATAATTATTAAGAACGCGAGATGGATTATGATCTTATTATTATCGGTGCAGGTCCGGCAGGTTATGTGGCTGCAATCAGGGCCGGGCAGGCAGGACTGAAGACTGCCGTGATAGAGAAGAAGCACGTTGGCGGGATGTGCCTCAACTGGGGCTGCATCCCCTCCAAGGCGATGCTCGAAAGCGCCAAATACTTTTCGCGACTGGGGATGGCAGCTGAATTCGGAGTGGAGGGTGTCGATCCGAAGGCGCTGAAATTC
>JAKLDZ010000766.1:513-776 GCA_022703255.1 Myxococcota bacterium
AGAAGGCCGTGAAAAGGTCTGACCGTATCGTGCGGCGCCTCACCAAGGGCGTTGAATACCTGCTCAAGAAGAACAACGTTGAGACCATTTCCGGGACTGCCTCCATTGAGGGTGCAGATACAGTGGTGGTTGACAACAGGATGCTCAAATCAAAGAATATAATTATCGCAACGGGTTCATATCCGAGGCCTCTGCCCTTTAAAGTGGGCGATGAGAGCCGGATAATCAACCTCGAGAATATGTTCTCCCAGAAGGAAATACCG
>JAKLDZ010000767.1 GCA_022703255.1 Myxococcota bacterium
ACATCATGGTTACGCACGGCGCCGACGCCAATGCACCCGACGTGGCCGAACTCGCGGTCGGCATCCTGCTTGCCTCGACGCGCCGTCTGGTGCGCGCCGACAAGATGATCCGTCGCGGCGAGTTCCGCGAGGACCTTTATCACCGCCTCGCCGTCTTCCCCGTGACGATGCCGCCCCTGCGTGAGCGCAGAGCCGACATCGAGCCGCTGGCCACCTGCCTGCTCTCGTGCGCCTCGGCGCGAATCGGGCGTCCGGGCCTCGTGCTGTCGCCCGAGGCGTTCGCAGTCCTCCAGCAAAACGCCTGGCCCGGCAACATCCGTCAGCTCGCCAACGCTCTCGAGCGCGCGGCGATTCTGGCCGACTCGACCTCGATTCTCCCGGAGCACCTGAGCCTGGGGCCGACACCGGGACAGACGGCCGCTTCGGAAGGACGGAGCATGGCAGACATCGAGCGCGAGGCGATCGTCGCCGCGCTGTCGCGTTGCCCGGGAAACCGTCGCAAGGCAGCCGCGGAGCTGGGGATCGGCCTGCGAACCCTCTACGAGAAGCTCAAGCGCTACGCCGTCGAGTGAGCCGTCCTTCCCGCCCGCGCCGCAAGGCCCCGATTCGGGCGACGACGGTGGCTGCGCGTGCTGGTCGGGTACGGCCGACACCGAAGGTCCCGCGTCGTGGCTCGCCCTGGCTGCGATCGGTCTGCTCGGAGTCTTGCGACGTCGAAGGCGGTGATCCCGCGACGAGGAGTGTCGGAAG
>JAKLDZ010000768.1 GCA_022703255.1 Myxococcota bacterium
CGTGACCCATTTTGGACGCGATGCGCAGCGCGAGGCACTTCTTCCCGAGCAGCGCATTACCGCCGTAGCCCGACCCATAGGACCAGATCTCACGCGTCTCGGGAAACTGAACGATGTACTTGGTGGCACTGCACGGCCACGGCACGTCCTTCTCGCCACGCGCCAACGGCTTGCCGACGGAGTGAACACAGGGGACGAAGGCGCCGTCGGTGCCGAGCAGTTCGACGACCGCGCGCCCCATGCGCGTCATGATGCGCATGTTGACGACGACGTAGGGGCTGTCTGAGATCTCGACGCCGATCTGGCTGATGTGCGACCCCAGCGGGCCCATCGAAAACGGGATCACGTACATCGTGCGTCCGCGCATGCAGCCGTCGAACAGGCCACGCATCGTGGCGCGCATTTCGGCCGGGGCGACCCAGTTGTTGGTGGGGCCGGCATCGTCCTTCGATTCGCTGCAGATGAACGTGCGATCCTCGACGCGCGCAACGTCGCTCGGATCGGACAGGGCCAGGAAGCTGTTCGGCCGCTTGGCTGGATTGAGCCGCTTCAGCGTGCCCGCCGCGACCATTTCATTGCACAGCCGGTCGTACTCTTCCTGCGTGCCGTCGCACCAGATCACCCGGTCCGGCTTCGTCAGCTGGGCGATCTCGGCCACCCAGGCGATCAGCTTCCGGTTTCGGACATAAGTCGGGGCGTTGACAGCTTGCCCCGCAAGCACTGCGCTCATGACTGC
>JAKLDZ010000769.1 GCA_022703255.1 Myxococcota bacterium
CCGGAGCTTCCCGCCGCCTTCCGCGAAGTGTGCGAACTCCTCAGGGCCGCCTCCAGCGCGCTCGACTCTTTTGAGGGCTAGCCGCTGGTGGACAAGTCTACTCAGCCGGTCCGACGCTGAACAACAGCAAGCCCCAGGGCGGGCGACCTGAGCGACGGACCTGAAAGGGAATCGGATCGACGTACTGGCGGCCATGCTGGCCGTCCGACGCGGGAGAGATGCGCCCCAGAGTGGGGCCGAACAAGAAGGAAGTGGAACATGTCGATTGAGCGTAGCTTTCGCACCCCGCAGCGCCCCGGTCAGCGTGTGAGCGCGTGAGAAAAATCGTCGAACGGCTTGAATTAAAGACCCGGTGCGTTCGTCGAATAGACTGATGAAAACCAAACGAAAGAACACACCGGGCACCTGCAAGGTGCGCCGAGATCTCGTCGGTGGCAAGAGGGGAGATGGGCATCGGCGCACGAAGGCCGTTCGACGACCGGACCCTTGTCGCATCGCCATGGGCAAGCCCGATGCTTCGCTGTCGGGTGTCGCCGGGCTGGTGGCGTTCGGCACGTTCCTGCGCGCCATCGGTGTGGACCGCAAGTTGCGCGAGCTGTTCGGAGACCTGAAGTCGCGCACGCTTGGCAAGTACCCGATGGAGGCACAGCTGCGACTGCTGATCGATCTGTACATGGCTGGCGAGCAGCGCGTCTTCGCAACGGAGGCGATGGCGTCGGACCCGGT
>JAKLDZ010000077.1 GCA_022703255.1 Myxococcota bacterium
GATCCACCGAGCCGCCGTGCTCTTGCCCGTCTGCCGCCCCGCGTGGAGCGTGAAGAACTTGCGCTCGTCGATGAGCTTGAGCACGTGGCGGAAGCGCCGCTCCGGCGACAGCATGTAGTGTTCGCCGGGAACGCACGGGCCCGAGGTGTTGAAGTACGGGAGCATGGGGCGACTATAGCGCGGGTGGGCTTTGCGCCCCACGATTCGCGCTCGCTCGACGCATGGAGCGGTGACGAATCGGTCGCTGTGTGGCGCTACCTGAGGGAAGACAGATCGCAGGCGATGCGCACGCGTTCCCGCAGCTCATCCGGCCAGCGCATCGCAGCCAGACGGCCGAAGAGCTGCTTGGCGTGATCGCCGAGGCCGCCCGCCATGGCGCTGCGCGCGGCCTCGAGCTGCGCAACGGACGCGTCGAAGGAACCTTCGCGGTAGGCGAGCCACGCGTGCGTCAGGTGCCAGTGCTGCACCGGCTCGCGCTCCTCGACCTGGGTCACGTCGCACTCCTCCACGCGCTCCCGGGCGTCGGGTGCACCGCGAACGAGAGCGATCTGGGCGGCGATCAGCTTGCACTCGACGATCCCCCACGGGTCGCCCATGCGCAGGAACAGCTCGAGGGCCTCGGCGGATCGCTTCTCGGCCTCCACGAGGTCTCCGGCATCCATGGAGGCCATGGCCATGAGGCGCAGGGCGCCGCCCTGCCCGCGGGGGGTGCCCAGCAGCCGGAACGCGGACAGCACGTTCTGCGCCCTGGCACGCGCGGCTTCGAGCTCGCCGGAGCGGTGATCGGCATGGGCGAGGGCGATGTCGCTCTGGGCGACACCGAGGCGATAGCCGATCCGATCGAAGTCCTTGCGCGCTTCGACCAGGTGCTTGCGCGCACCGATCGTGTCGCCTTGGGCGATGGCGATGAGCGCGAGGAGAATCAGGCACTGCCCCTTGCCGAGAGCGTCGCCCGACGATTCGAACGGAGCGATCGCGCCTTGCAGGCACTGGCGCGCCTGCTCGTACTGCCCGAGCAGGTAATCGAGCTCCCCGATCACGACGTCGCACTGCGCGCGACCGACGTCGTCGCGCAGCTCCTCCATCATCGCCCTGGCCTCCACGACCATGTGACGTCCGTCACGCGGAGACCCCTTCTCGGAGGCGATGTGGCCGAGCAGTCGGAGGCAGTGCGCCTCCTGCAGGGTGTCGTTGAGGGCGGCGAACGCGCGACGAGCCGAGAACGCGAGCAGGGCTGCTTCGTCGAACCGCGCGGCGTGCCGCAGGGCCTCGGCCTTCCAGCGCTTGTGGGACGCTGCCCACGCGCCCCGGGCCAGACCGTCGATGAGGGACAGATCGTCGAGCGTGGCGGCGACGTCGCGGGAGCGTTCCCAAGACCTCTCGACGAAGTCGAGCACGACGCGGACTGCCTCTGCGATGTCGCCGGCGATGATGAGGTTGTTGACGCGGTGGCGCACGATGCGGCGGGTGCCCGCGGCGGGGTGGTACGATGCCAGCGCGTAGGCGGTCTCGCGGAAGATCCTGGCCGCGTCGTCACGACCGCGCAGCTTCGTGAGCAGGTGCTCTTGCAGCATCCCGTGCACCCAGCGATAGCGATTCGAATCGGGTCGCGACAGGATCTGTGCCTGCTCCAGACGGTGCAACGCGCTCGAGGCGTGCAGGTGCAGCGAGGTGAGCAACGGAACGAGCACGTCGGCGCGGATGTCGCCACCGAGTGCGGAGGCCGCCATCGCGGCGAGCTGGACATCCGGTGCGAGCGACGCCACACGCTCGTCCCACAGCGCAGCCGTCGTCGCCGGCAGGGTCCCCATCGCCTCGGGCTTCACGTGGTAGAGCCCGTCCCGCAGCTCCAGCGATCCACCATTGGCCCACGCGTGCACGAGCTGCAACGCGAACAACGGGATCCCCTTGGAGCGCGTCGCCGCGGTCTCCACGGCGGCCTGGTCGAGCGAGATCGACGACAGCAGCAGCTCGCCGGTCTCCTTCTCCTGCATGGGAACGATCTCGAGCTCCGTGGCGCCGAGCGCGGCGGAGACCTGTCGCACCCGCTCCACGCGCGCGGGATCGAGCTCCGCGCCCTCGGTCACCATGGTGGCGACGATCAGGATGCGGATGTCGGGGCGTTCCTGCTTGAGGCGCTCGAGCCAGTCCACGTCGCGCGGCGAGGCGAGGTGGATGTCGTCGAGCCACAACAGCAGCGGGCGATCCCAGCCGATACGCTCCAGCACGTGGCGCAGGACGGTCCAGGAGATCTCCTCGGTGTTGATGACGTAGCGCTGTCCGGTGGGGCCGAGGATCGTGGGGCGGCCAGGCGCCGTCGGCCGCAGCCACTCTCCGACGGCCGCGACCCAGCGCTTGTTCTCCTCGTCGGTCTTGCCCACCTCCCAGACGTTCATCAGCGCGCGCTCGGTGGTCGCGCGGTCCGCGTTCTCCACCCCGTAGTGCGCCATCACCGCTCCGACCATTCCGTCGAGCGGCGTGGGGATCTTGTGGTGCCGGGCCCGCAAGGGGATCGCCACCGCGCGCTCGTGCGCGTCCTCGCATACCCACTCGGCGATACGGCTCTTGCCCACGCCCGCCTGGCCGGTCAGCAGCACCATGCGCTGCGTACCGTGCGGCGCTACCGCGATCTCGTCGCACAGCGCGCGCAGGCGCGCCTTCTCCTGCTCGCGTCCGACGAACCGCGTGGGGCCGAAGGTGATCATCCCGGCGAACGCGGTGTCGGTGGCGGCGATCTCGAAGACGGGCTTGGATCGGCGTTCGGGCTCGGGACGGTTGAGGGCGTCGCAGACCGCGGGACGCTCGGGCAGGTTCCAGGTGGAAGGCTCGCCTGCCGGACGGTACTGGGCGAGGACGTTGCGCGCATCGGTCGCGAAGGCCCAGCGATGCCAGGGGCGCTTGGCGAGGAGGCGACGCACGAACGGTCCGACTCCCGGGGGCACGTCCTTCGGCAGATCCAGATCCGGCACCGGCGCGTTGCGGTGCATCCGCTGCAGCTCGTCGAGATCGCTCGACTCGAACGGCTCGTGCGCCGTGAGCAGGTGGTACAGGATGCAGCCCAGCGCATACAGATCGGTCCAGGGCCCCACGTGCGGCACCGCACCGCGGATCTGCTCCGGAGCCATCCACCCCACCGTGCCCGCGTGCGGGCGCAGCATCGGCCCTTCGGGTGCCGTGCCGTCGATGCGGTGGTCGAACCGATCGCGCAGCAACCACGCGAGCCCGAAGTCGAGCACCCCGACCTGCAAGCCGCCGGGCACCACGTCCACCATGATGTTCGTGTGCTTCAGGTCCCCGTGGATGATCCCTCGCGCGTGCGCATGGGCGAGGGCGGCCAGCACGCGATCGGCGATGATCCAGATCGCCGGCCAGTTCAGGTCCACCTCGGCGAGCAGCGAGGTCAACGGCAGCCCCGGGATCAAGTCCATCACGAGATAGGGGGCCTTGCCGAGCGTGCCGAAGTCGCGCCCCCGCACGATGCACGGATGATCGAGCGAGGCCAGCGCCCGCGCCTCGGCCCAGAACCACGCCGCGTAGCCCGGCATCGGCGTGCCGTCCGCGGTCTGCAGCAGCTTGAGGGCTACCCGATCCCCCGTGACCACGTCGCGGCAGGCGTACACCACGCCCATGCCGCCCCGGCCCAGCTCGAACTCGACGTCATATCGGGACGCAAGACGTGTCCCCTCGGCGATGGAAGATGCCACGGGGCGCAGTGTAGCGGAAAACGGGAAGATGCAAGCCCCCGGCGGCACGTTTCGCCAACGCCGCGATGGTGCTAGCGCATGCGCATGCGAGAAGTCCGCCCGCTGCGCTGCGTTGTCCCGGCTGCGATCCTGCTGCTCTGGCTCGTGATCGCCTCGCTGTCGTGCAGAAAGACGGAGACGACCGCCGGCGCGCCGTCCGCAAGCGCCAGCATCTCGCTCCCCGCCCCCCTCCCGCCGCCCGCCTCTTCCGCCTCCGCCGAGCCTGCGGCCTCGCCCGCGTTCCTCTGGCGTTTCGACGGCTCCGCCCCTCGCTACCTGTTCGGCAGCATCCACGTCCCCGACCCGCGCCTCGCTCCCATCGAGGCCAGAATGCGCGACCTGGCCGCGTCCTCCGACCTCGTGCTCACCGAGATCCCCATGGACCCCGCCACGCAGGTGCGCATGTCGCCCCTGCTGATGCTCCCCAAGGGCAAAACCCTCAAGGACGTCGTCCCTGCCGACGTCCACGCCCGCGTCGAACGGGCGTTCGTGTCGCGCGGCCTCCCCTTCGGCCCGCTCTCCACGCTCAAGCCCTGGGTGATCGGGGCGCAGGTCGCGCTCATCGACCGGCTCCTCGTGATGGCCACGCGCGAGCCGCTCGACGCCGTGATCTTCAACGCGGCCAAGGCAGCCGAAGGGCTGGAGACGCCGGAGGAGCAGGTCGCTGGGCTCGACTCCCTGACCCGCGCGGAGCAGACCCACCTGCTCGCCTCCACCCTCGATCTGCTCGACAAGTACCGCAAGGAAGGCCTCGATCCGGTCGAGCAACTCCTCGCTCCCTACGTCGACGGCGACGCGCTGCGGCTCTACGCCGCTGTCCGGGAGTCGTATGACCCGTCCAACCCCGTCGATGCCAAGGTCGTCAAGCGCCTGTTCGACGATCGCAACGTGCGATTCGCGCAGCGCATCGACGCGCGGCTGCGACGCGAAGAGGGCAAGTCGATCGTGGTGGCCATCGGGGCCGGGCACCTCATCGGGCCCGGGAGTGTCGTCGAGCTGCTCGGCAAGAAGGGCTGGAAGCTCGAGCGCGTGCGGTAACCCCCCCCTTGCGACGTGCTAGCCTGCGCGCGTGAGCTGCGCGCACTCGGACTTCCCTCGTACGCTCCACGGCGCCTCCGGCGATTGCCGCGTCGTGATCGGTCCCGTCGCGCGCGAGCTGCAGCCGCTCGTCGGCCGCTCCCGGGTCGTGGTGCTCACCGACGCCTGCGTGCGACGCCTTCACGACGCCTCGTTCCCGCCCGGTGACGTGATCGAGATCGGCCAGGGCGAAACCTCCAAGTCCCTCGAGACCGTCGAGACCGTGTTCGAGCGCCTCCTCGCGCTCGGCGTGGACACCGACACGATGATCGTCGGGATCGGCGGCGGGCTCGTGTGCGACGTCGCGGGGTTCGTCGGAGCAACCTGGCTGCGTGGACTCCGTGTCGGCCTCGTTCCCACGACGCTGCTGGCCCAGGCCGATGCCGGGGTGGGCGGCAAGAATGGCGTCAACTTCGGCGGTCTCAAGAACCTCATCGGAACGATCCGGCAGCCGTCGTTCGTGCTGTGCGATCCCGCCTTCCTGCACACGCTCCCTGCTTGCGAGCTGCGCAACGGGCTCGCCGAGGTGGTCAAGACCGCGGCGGTCCGCGACGCTTCCCTCTTCCGCTTCCTGGAGGACCAGGCCGAAGCGCTGCTTCGTTCGGACTCCGACACAATCCAGCACGCCGTCTGCGGGGCCCTCCGGGTGAAGCTCGGAGTCGTTCAGAGCGACGAGCTCGGAGCCGGTGAGCGGGTGGTCCTCAACTTCGGTCACACGCTCGGCCACGCGCTCGAGGCGACCACCGGCATGCGTCACGGCGAGTGCGTGAGCATCGGCATGGTGTTCGCCTCCCGGCTATCCGAAGCGCGCACGGGGTTGCCATCCGAGGGTACCCGCAGGCTCGAGGAGCTGCTGCGCCGCCTCGGACTCCCTGCAACCCTGCCCGGCGTCGATGCCCCGTCCGTGCTCGAAGCGGTGCGGCGGGACAAGAAGCGCGCGGGAAGCTCCGTGCGCATGGCCCTGCTGCGCCAGATTGGAGATGCCCTTGTCGAAACCGTCCCCCTCGGCGAGCTCGAAGCTGCCGTCGCGCGTGTGCGTTAGCATCCGCGAGCGCAGCGTCGCGCGAATGGGCAAGGCCCTCGAGGGCATCGCCTTCGCCGAGCTGCGTCTCGACAGCCTGGCCGATCCCGGCGAGGACCTCGGGCCGCTCTTCGACGGCCCCCGTCGAACCATCGCAACGTGCCGTGAAGGGAAGCTCCATCCTCGCGAGCGGGACGCGGTCTTGCGGCGCGCGATGGTCGCGGGCGCGCGATCCATCGATGTGGAGTGGGAGACGCCGTCGCGGCGGCGCAGCGCGCTGATCGCCGAGGCCGCGCGACGCGGCGTGGAGGTGATCGTGTCGAGCCACCTGGACCACACGCCCGATGCGGAGTTCCTTCGCCGGCTGCGTGACCGAGGCTTCGCGGCCGGCGCCGACATCGTGAAGATCGCGTGCGCGGTGCGGAAGCCCTCGGACAACGCCGTGCTGCTGGGTCTGATCGAGCCCGACAGCAGGCTCGTGGTCATCGGGCTCGGGCGCAAAGGGCTCCCGTCGCGCCTGCTCGCTCCGCTGCTCGGCGCCGAGTTCACCTTCGCGCTGCCCGATGGATCGCGCCCCAACGCGCTGGGACAGCTCCCCTACTCCGCGACGCTGGGCGCGATGCACGCGCTTCGGCAGGCGATGGGCGGGTGACCGATGGACCTGTTCGGCGTCATCGGCAGGCCGATCCTGCACAGCCTCAGCCCCGCGCTCCACAACGCCGCATGGGATGCCCTCGGCCTCGATGCGAGATACGTGCGCGTAGCCTCGCGCGACGCGGACCAGGCGCTGAGGACCGCACGCGCCATCGGGATTCGCGGGTTGAACGTCACCTCTCCCTTCAAGCAGGCGGCGGCCCGGCTCGCCGGTGAGCGGGACTCGCTCGCGCAGAAGCTCGGAGCCGCGAACACGCTGCGCTGGAGCGCCGGCGCCTGGCACGCACACAACACC
This sequence comes from Myxococcota bacterium, assembly GCA_022703255.1. Classification (GTDB taxonomy): domain Bacteria; phylum Myxococcota_A; class Polyangia; order Polyangiales; family Polyangiaceae; genus JACRCQ01. Next base: position 6,791 of record JAKLDZ010000077.1, read on the forward strand.
GACGTCGCGGGTGTGCGATGCGCGCTTGCCTGTCACGGGGTTCACCTCGAGGGGACGTCTGCTCTCGTCCTCGGAGCCGGCGGAGCTGCCCTGGCTGCCGCTGTGGCCCTTGTCGAAAAGGGTGCGGCGGTGACCGTGGCCGCACGCGATCTTGCCCGCGCCCGCTCGGTCGCTGCGCTCGCAGGGTGCGTGGCCTGCTCGCTGCGCGAGGCCGGGCCCGTCGCCCGCGGGGCAAGGGTGATCGTGGGTGCGGTCTCCACCGACGACCGTGTGCTTGATCGCGGCGCATTGCAGCCCGGGGCTGTCGTGCTCGACGCACGCTACCAGTCGGAGAGCGCGTTGGTGCGCGATGCGCGCGCGAGAGGATGCACGGTGGTGGATGGCAGGGAATGGCTGCTGGGCCAGGCGGCGGAGGCATTCCGGATCTTCGCCGCGCGGGAGGCACCGATCGCTGCCATGCGCGACGCGTTGGAAGCACCGAGTGCGAAGCGCGGAGTCCTGCTGCCCATCGTGGGATTCCCCGGTGTCGGCAAGAGCGCCGTCGCGCAGCTCCTCGGACAGCGGCGAGGCCTGCCCGTGCTCGACACCGACGCGCTCGTCGAGCAGCGCGGGGGCGTGCCCGTTCCGCGACTCCTTCGAGAGCGGGGCGAGCCCGCCTTGCGTGCCCTGGAGCGCGAGGTGCTCGACGCGCTGCCCGGCTCCCCGGGCATCCTCTCCTGCGGAGGCGGACTGCTCACCGGCCCGGATGCGGCACGCCTTCTTCGAGAGAGAAGCCGCCTCATCGTGTGGCTCTGGGCGAGCCCGGAGACCTGTCTGCAGCGAATGGGCGATCCATCCGGCCGGCCGCTGCTGATGCCCTGTCCCGAGATCCAGGCGCCTCGCCTGCTGCAGGAGCGAATGGCCGGCTACGCCGCCGCGTGCGACGTCGTGGTGGACTCCGAAGGCCCCTCGGCCAACGATGTGGCCGCGATGATCGACGAGCTGTGGAGCGAGTGCGCGTGAGAGTTGGGCCAGCAGAAGTGCGTGGTTCCTTGGCGGCGCCCCCGTCCAAGAGCGTCACCATCCGCGCGTTCGTGGCCGCTGCGCTCGCCTCCGGCGAATCCACGATCCTGCGTCCGGCGCGCGGCCTCGACACCGGCGCCGCGGTTGCGGCGTTGGGTGCGCTCGGTGCGCGGCTCGTCCGACGAGACGACACGATGCGCGTGAGGGGGTTCGAAGGCCCGCCGGGACACGACCTCCCTTGCGGCGAATCGGCCCTGTGCATGCGCATGCTGGCGCCGGTTGCAGCGTCGCTGTGCGATCGGGAGGTGACCCTGCACGCGAGCGGCTCCCTTGGGACCCGGCCGATGGGGATGCTCGAGGGCCCCTTGCGCGCGCTCGGCGCGCGGTGCTCCACGAACGACGGCCTTGCGCCTGTGCGCGTGCGCGGGCCTCTCGTCGGCGGGCACGCGATTGTCGACGCTTCGACCACGTCCCAGGTCCTCACGGGCCTGCTGTTCGCCCTGCCGCGGTGCGATCGGGATTCGGAGCTCGAACTCTGCGGCCTGGCGAGCGGCGGGTACGTCGAGCTCTCCCTCGAGGTCCTCGCATCTTTCGGCATACGAATCGATCGCGACGCGGACGCCCGAATCCTGCGCATTCCAGGCGCGCAGCACTTCGTCCCCCGGGAATACGTCGTCGAAGGCGATTGGTCCGCCGCCGCGTTCCTCCTTGTGGCGGCCGCCATCGCGGGGGAGGTCGAGGTGACCGGGCTGCGAGGCGACAGCCGACAGCCCGATGCGCGGGTGCTCGAGGTGCTGCGGCAGTGCGGAGCGGTGGTCGATCTGACAAATGGGGTGAGGGTCTCGGCCGCGGACTCGAGGGCATTTCGCTGGGACGTCTCCGACACGCCGGACCTGCTTCCTCCCCTCGTGGCCCTGGCGTGCGCGTGCCGGGGGACGAGCGAGATCTCGGGAATTGGACGCACGCGGGCGAAGGAGAGCGACCGCGTCGCCGCCCTGTGCGACGCGCTGGGGCGCCTTGGAGCCGCGATCGAGGTCTCCGGGGAGCGCCTGCACGTGACCGGCAGCCGGCTGCACGGCGGCACCGTCGATTCCCACGGAGACCATCGCATCGCCATGGCCGTCGCAATCGCCGCGCTGCGGGCCTCCGCGCCGGTGCACCTCGCCGGCGCCCGGTGCGTCGACAAGTCCTATCCACGCTTCTTCGAGGACCTCGAGGCGTTGCACTCATGAACTCCTTCGGACGGCTGTTCCGGATTTCGGTACTGGGTGAGTCCCACGGATGCTGCGTGGGAGTCGTGGTGGACGGGTGTCCGGCGGGACTCCGATTGAAGGAGTCCGACTTCGCCCGGGATCTCGCCAGGCGCCGTCCGGGCCCCAAAGGCACCACGGCGCGGCGCGAATCCGACGCACCGATCCTGCACAGCGGAGTGCACGCGGGCAGGACCACCGGCGCGCCGATCCTGATCCTGTTCGAGAACGGTGACGTCGATTCCCTTCAGTACGAGGCGTTCCGGCACCGCCCGCGGCCGGGGCACGGTGATCTGGTGCTGCGCCGGAAGCACGGCGGCTTCGCCGACCTGCGCGGAGGAGGGACCGCGTCGGGACGCCTCACCGTGGGGCTTGTGGCCGCCGGAGTCATCGCGCGCAGGCTCCTTCCCGAAGTCCGATTCTCGTCGAGCGTGCTCGAAGCAGGAGGCTCCACCGACGTCGCCGCAGCCGTGGCCGAGGCGGAGCGCGTGAACGACTCCATCGGCGGCGTGGTGGAGTGTCGCGTCGAAGGGCTCCCCGCGGGACTCGGCGAGCCGTTCTTCGATTCCGTCGAATCGACGATCGCCCACCTGGCCTTCTCGATCCCGGCGGTCAAGGCGATCGAGTTTGGAGCCGGGTTCGCCGGGGCTCGCATGCGAGGCAGCGAGTTTGCCGACGCTCTCCTCGACCGCGGGGGCACGACGCGAACGAACCACTCCGGCGGGGTCAACGCGGGGCTCTCCAACGGCAACCCGCTCGTGTTCCGCGTGGCAGTGCGCCCCCCTTCGAGCAGCGCGGCGGAGCTGCAGACGATCGATCTGCGCACGGGGCGCCAGGTGCGCGTGAAGCCTTCCGGAAGGCACGATCGGTGCTGTGCGCTGCGATTCCCGGTGATCCTCGAGGCCGTCGCCGCGATCGGAATCGCCGACCTGATGCTGCTCGAGCACAAGCTGCCGCGTGTGCTGCCCGTGAAACGAGAGAGTTCCCGATGAGCGAAGACAGACTCGAAGAGTTGCGACGCAGGCTGACCGAGGTGAACGGGCGCCTGCTCGACGATCTGAACGAGCGGCTGCGTCTGGTGGGCGAGGTGCGCGAGCTCAAACTCCGCCGCGGTATCCGGATGTTCGATCCGGCCCGCGAGGAGCGGATGATGGCCGATCTGCTCGAGGCGAACCCCGGCCCGATGTCCGAAGGGAGCCTGCGCGAAGTGTTCAAGACCATCTTCGCCGTCTCCCTTTCCCACATGGAGCGCAGCACCCGACAGGGATTGCGGGTCCACCGCAAGACCGGCGAGGCCGATCGACGCATCGAGGTCCGCGGACACGGAATCGGGGCCGGCGCGCCGGTCCTCGTCGCCGGCCCGTGCGCGATCGAAGACGAAGACCAGCTGCAGCGGGTCGCAGAGCGTCTTGCCTCCCTGGGCTGCACGTTCCTTCGCGGCGGCGCCTACAAGCCGCGCACCAGCCCCCACGCCTTCCAGGGAATAGGCAGCGAGGGCTGGAGCATGCTGCGCCGCGCCGGCGACCGCTTCGGCATGGCAGTCGTCAGCGAAATCGTCGACCCGCGCCACGCCGTCGAAATGGCCGACCTCGTCGACCTCATCCAGGTCGGCGCTCGCAACATGTTCAACTACGAGCTGCTCAAGGAGCTCGGCCAGCTCGGCAAGCCCGTGCTGCTCAAACGCAGCTTCATGGCGACGCTCGAGGAGCTGGTCCTGGCCGCGGAATACATCGCCTCCGAAGGCAATGACAACATCATCCTGTGCGAGCGCGGAATACGCACCTTCGAGCGATCCACCCGCAGCACGCTCGACATCTCCGCCATTCCCCTGCTCAAGCAACTCACCGCGCTGCCCGTGGTCGTCGACGTCGCCCACGCCGCCGGGCGCAGGGACATCCTGGTGCCCCTGTCGAAGGCCGCGATCGCCGCGGGCGCCGACGGCATCATGGTCGAGGTGTCGCCATTCCCTCCGTCAGCCACGAGCGATGCGGAGCACCAGCTCGACCTCGAGGAGGTGAGCCGGCTGCACCGTGCGGTGTTCCCGAATCCTGCTGACGCCACCGAAGCGACCGAGACGACGCCATGACCCACGCGAAGCACCGTATCGAGCTCCTTGCACCGGCCGGGGATCGCGAGTCCCTTCAGGCGGCGCTGATCGCCGGGGCCGACGCGGTCTACCTCGGCGGAGCGCGCTTCAACGCACGCGCGGGCGCGGCGAACTTCGACGAGCGGGGGCTGCGCTGGGCGAGGCGGGTGACGCGCCGCTTGGGACGCCGCATGTACGTGACCTTCAACACGCTGCTGTTCGACCACGAGTGGGCCCACGTCGAGGCCGACCTCGACTTCCTCGAATCCCTTCAGCCCGACGCGATCATCGTGCAGGACCTCGGGCTGCTCGACACGCTCCGCAGGCGTGGAAGCTCAATTCCAAGACACTTGAGCACGCAGGGAGCCTGGGACGGCGCAGGAGGCGCGGAGCTGTTGCGCGACCTCGGGGTCGAGCGGGTGATCCTCCCGCGCGAGACACCCCTCGAGGACATCGTGCAACTCGTGGAAACCACCCCCTTCGAAATCGAGACCTTCGTTCACGGCGCACACTGCTACAGCGTCTCCGGGCGTTGCCACTGGTCGGTCCACCTCGGCCCGCGCTCGGGCAATCGCGGGACGTGCGCTCAACCGTGCCGGCGCCTGTACGAATCCGAGGGAATCGCCCCCCGCGCAGCCTTCAGCACCAAGGATCTCCGGCTCATCGCCAGGACTCGCCAGCTCTCCGACGCGGGAATCGCCGCGCTCAAGATCGAGGGACGGCTCAAGAACGCCCGGACGATTCGTCGCATGGTCGCGGCCTATCGCGCCGTGCTCGACGGCACCCTTGCCCCCGCGGAGGTGACGGACTCGCTCGATCTGGCCTTCAGCCGCGAGTGGTGCGAGGGATTCCTCGACGGCGTTCCATCCGATTGGCAAACACGTGGCTCCGTGGGACACCTGGGCTTGCGGGTCGGAGAGGTGCTCCGTCCGGCGGATTCCGCGGGACGGGTGGTGATCCAGGCAGACCGTTCGTTGAAGCCCGGAATGGGGCTCTCGTGGAACGAGCCTGGAGGGGAGCGCGACGGGCGGCGCGGAGGCGTGCTCGTATGGACCAGCGGGGAGACGGGTCGCGTGGAGGCGCGCTTCCGCGGAACCGGGCCGTCCACCGCGGGGATCGTGCTCTATGCCACCGCATCGGCCACCCAGGACGACCCCGCCGAGGGGTGGAATCCGGACTGGGATCGCGTCGGGGTTGCGCTGACGTTCGACGGAAACGAAGGCGGCTTCCTGCGGTGCCAGTACGATGCAGAAGGGGCTCGCGGAACGGTCGCTTCGGACGCGCCGCTGCAGCGTGCACGGGGCGCGGGGCTCGAGTCCGTCCTCGCCGAGCGGTTCCAGGGGCTCGGCGACGAATACCGGGTCGATCGGCTCGACGCCTCCCGTCTCGAGCCGGGGCTCTTCGTTCCGCCGAGCGCGCTCAAGGCGCTTCGGCGCGGGCTCGTGGAAGCCATCGAGACGTCGCCCCCGGCCCCCTCGCCCTCCCCGGCCCCGGCGACTCCCCCTCCCGATACCGAAGGAGCGCGCGGCGACTATTCGATTCGACTCTATCAGCCGGAGCACGTGGAAGCGCTTCTCCGCGAACCCGCCCCACCGCTCGGGTGGGTAGTGCCGATCGAGTCCGCCCGATGCCCGCTCCCTTGCGGGCTGAGCGCGCGGGTGGCCTGCTGGCTCCCCTGGGCGCGCGGACCACGGGCGTGCGATGAGCTGGCGCCGTTGCTCGACGCACTCCCGGACGGTGAGTTCCTATGCTTCTCCTGGGAGGCGCTGGAGCTGGCGCGACGCTTTCCGCGTCACCGGTTCTGCGTGGACTGGACCTTCAACGTATCGAATGTTCGGGCGGCGTCGGTGCTCGCGAGCGCGGGAATCGGCTTCGACACCGGGATGGAAGCGCCGGGGGCGTTGGCCGGGGCGCGACGGGTTGTGCGGGTGAATCCCCTGGTTTCGGTGAGCCGGTTCCCTTCGTCGGCACACGGGCCGCGGACGTTCCGCAACGATCGGGGGGACGTCTTTCACCTGCGGGGGTTGGGGGCGGTGGAGGGGCTGTTCATGCAGCGGTGGCCCGACAGGTTGCCTGCGGGGGAGGGGCCGCTGCGCGTGGATCTGTTCGTGCCCCCAGGGGAACAGGTGACGGAGCTCGTGCGACGCGTGCGGGAGTGGATGGCTGGAGACACCTCGGCGCCGCGCGATGCGGGGAATATGCAGGACGGCTGAGCTGGCGCGTGATGCGCACCGGACTCCCGGACAGCCCGCGGCGTGACGTCGCGCTGCCCCACGAGCCATGGCGTGACCTCTCCGCGCCCTGCAATCCCTTCCGCCCCCCGCGCACCTCCCCCCGCTCCGTGGTATCCTCGTGGGGCCATGTCTCGACTCCCCCTCCTCCTCCTCGCTGCCCTGTCGCTGTCCGCCTGCGAGCGCGACCCCGATGCCGTCCTGCGCTCCCTCGATTCCGCACGCGTCCCCACGGAGGTCCTGCAAGACCTCCGCGACGACGGCGCGCGCATGTTCGCCACGGTGCAGCCGGTCCCACCCAACTCCGATGCCCCACGCGCCGTGATCGCGCGCTGGGTCGATCGCGACGGCGCCAAGGCCTCCTGGTCCTTCGACGGCATCCCCGTGCTCGATGTGCGGTTCGTGCCCGGCTCCGAGGCGGCCCTCGTGCTCACCCGCACCCGCGAGCTCGTGCTCCTCCCCTCGCGCAGCGCCATGCCGTCCCACATCGACTCCGAAGTCCTCGGCCCCGTGTCCGTGTCACGCAACGGACGCTACGTGGCCTATGGTCGCGGCGAGATCCCCGATGTCGAGATCGTGCGATACGACCTCGCCCGCGGCCAGGCGGTCGGTGGCACGCAGGACATGGCGCCAGCTTGGAGCCCAGTGCTCTCGGAGGACGGCTCGCGGCTGCTGTTCGTCTCCGGCAAGACGGGCGCCCCGGAGCTCTGGGAGCTCGACAACGACCACGCGGCCGTGCAGCGCACCGACCGCAGTCGTGACCCGGTCCCCTTCCCCACCGGACCTTCCGCGCCAATCTGGGACCGCAACACCATCGCTTTCGAGGACAACGAAGGCGTCCGCATCGTGTCGGTCGATCCCCCGCGATTGCTGCGCACCGTCCCCGGTACGCTCCCACTGCTGTCCACTCGCTCCCGCGCCTTCGTCGTTCAGGACCCCGCGGGCCTCGGGCCACGATGGGTTTCCTTCGAAGCCACGGAGGTGGTGCGATGAAGACCCTTCGTCCTTCTCTGCTCCTCGCGCTGGTCCCGGCGGCCCTCGTCACCCTCTTCGCATTGGACGCTTCGGCGACGAAGATCCGACGCCCCTTCGTGGCCGAGAAGTCGTTCAACTACGGCTTCGACTACAACGGCTCCGCTTCGGGGTGCACGGACTACTACTGCGGAGATCGATGCTACGACGGCCACACCGGCAACGACTACGCGCTGTCCCTCGGGACCGACGTGCTCGCGCCGGCCGACGGGACCGTGGTGGCGACCTACAACGGGTGTCCCAACTACGGTGGACTCGGCAGCACCTGCGGAACGGGCTGCGGAAACTACGTCAAGCTCAAGCTCGCCGACGGCTACTTCATCCTGTTCTGCCACTTCGAGCTCAACTCCCTCAAGGTCTCCAACGGCGACAACGTCAAGTGCGGCCAGGTCGTCGGCCGGTCCGCCAGCTCCGGCAACTCCAGCGGCCCGCACCTGCACCTCGCCTGGCGCAACCCCAGCAATGCCAACCTCAATCCCTACAAGGGCTCGTGCTCCAACACGGGCGGGGCTTGGGTCGACCAGGGCACCTACTGGGGCGCCACCGGCGCCGTCTGCGAGTGCGTCGCAGGCTCCGAGACCTGCAACGGCGCCGACGACGACTGCGATGGCCAGGTGGACGAGGACGACGCGTGCGAGCGCGAGATGCTGCTCCGCGGGCAGGCTTGGGTCGCCCCTGCGCGCACGACCGACATCGACGGTGACGGCAAGGCCGACGTCTGCGGGCGTGGCGGCGCGGGCATGTGGTGCCACCTGTCCCAGGAAACGTCGTGGTCAGCGAAGGGTCCGACCCTCACGCTCTCGGATGCCAACGGCTGGAACGATGCGACCAACTGGGGCACGCTCCGCATGGGCGACATCGACGGCGACGGCAAGGCGGACCTCTGCGGTCGTGCCAACGGCGCGATGGCCTGTTGGAAGTCCGACGGTGCCAGCCTCGTGACGCAAGTGGATGGTCCGGCCTGGTCCGACGACAGCGGGTGGGGTGGCTTCCAATATCACAGCACGATTCGATTGCTCGACATCGACGGCGACGGCAAGGACGACCTGTGTGCGCGCGCTGCCAAGGGGATCGTGTGTCACAAGTCCACCGGGAGCGCCTTCGATGGCAGCCTCGACGGCCCGGCCTGGTCCGACGCCTCGGGGCTCGCGTCCGCGAAGTACTACGGCACCCTGCGCACCGGCGACATCAACGGAGACCGCAAGGAAGACCTCTGCATGCGCACGCAGAGCGGCATGGAATGCTATCTCTCCGACGGCAATGGATTCCCGACCAAGGTCGAGGGACCGGGCTGGTCCGACGCCGGCGGCTGGGGCGCCATGCAATACTGGAGCACGATCCGTCTCGCCGACGTCAACGGCGACGGACGCGCGGATCTGTGCGCCCGCGACAACGCGGGCCTGCGCTGTCACTTCTCCGAAGGCACCTCGTTTGCCGACTCCATCGAGGTCGGGGCGCTGTCCGACGCCAGCGGCTGGGCCGACGCCTCGAACTACCAGACGCTCCGTATCGGCGATGTCGACGGCGATCGTGCCCAGGATCTGTGCATCCGCGCCAATGCGAAGATGATTTGCTACAAGTGGAACGGCACTGCATTCGAGTCCTTCGACGGCCCCGAATGGACCGACGCCAACGGGTGGACTCAGCCGCAGTACTACCACACGATTCAGCTCGGCGACATGAACGGCGACGGCAAGGACGATCTGTGCGCGCGCACCTCCGCTGGATGGCAGTGCCTGCCGTCCACCGGCTCCGGATTCGGCGCTGCGATTGCCGTCGACGAGTTCACCGACGCCGGGGGATGGGGAGCGGATCGGTACTACGCGACGATCCAGTTCGGCGGGCCGCAGTGCATTGCGCACGAAGAAACCTGCAATGGCCAGGACGACGACTGCGACGGCGAAGTGGACGAGGGAGTCTGTCTGCCCGAGGGAGGCGCCGGAGGCAGCGCAGGCGCCGCTGGGAATCTTGGTGGCTCGGGAGGCTCGGTGTCCGCGGGCGGCTCCTCGGCTGCAGGCGCCGCGGGTGCTGCGGCCGGCGCGGGCTCCTCGGGTGCAGCGGGCAATCCCAATCCCTCCACCGGCGGCTCGTCCGCGGGCTGGGAAGGCGATACCTCGGACCCCTCCGCTTGCGGCTGCCGCACCGCGGGCTCCTCCGGCTCGTCCCGTCTGGCTCTGCTCCTCGCGGCCTTCCTCGGCTTGACGCTCCTGCGCCGACGCCGCGGAGCCCGTTCGTGACCGGCCGTCCCACTCGCTTCTTCCACGGCTTCAACTACTCACTCGCCAACGAGGACAGCTCCGTCGAGCTCGAAGTCCTCCACCCCAATGCCCGCCACGTGCTGTGCGTCAATACCTGGTTCCCCTATCGCTATCGCGTCGATGCCGACGACGGCCTCTTCTTCTCCTGGGAGCCGGTGAACCCGCCGGCCTATCCACAGTTGATCGCCGCTGCCGGTGTTCGAGCAGCTCTACGTGGCACGGGGCCGCAAACGCGAGTCCGTGGCGTGCTGGTTCGCGGTCGCTGGCGACGGCGTCGAGGTGGGCTATCTGATCGCGTTCGAGGACGAAGCGGGTCAATACGTGATCAAGACCCTCGCGGTGGTTCCGGAGCACCAGGGAAAGGCGCTGTCGTTCGGGCTGATGCACCACACGCTCCGGGCGGCTCTGGCCCGCGGCCACACCGGGGTCGTGGGCGCCATGCTGCAATCGGGCAATCGCAGCGAGTTCGCTGTGAGGCGCTCCGGCCTCGGCTGGCAGCATCACTATTCGCTGCTTCGCAAGGTCCTCGCGGCACGGTGAAACACCTGGGGCCGCACTTGCGCCCTCTCCCCCCTGAGGTAGTCTGCCGCCATGCGCTCCTTCAAGTCCGCCTTC
>JAKLDZ010000770.1:0-343 GCA_022703255.1 Myxococcota bacterium
TCATCGCTTGCCCTTGAAGATGCAAAAAAGCGCGGCCCCCTGGCCGCGAACTCCGGTATTTTACCCAATCGCCCGCCCTGACGTGGCGCGCCTCGCGCGACGCCCTCCCTCCCCTTGAGCCTCTTCGATTCCGCCCGCTTCCTGCTCTCTGTCGCCGACCTGACCGGGCTGCCGCCCGCCGGGGTGCCGGAGATCGCCTTCGCCGGACGTTCCAACGCCGGCAAGTCCACCGTGATCAACGTCTTGACGCGCCAGACCCGGCTGGCCTTCTCGTCCAAGACCCCGGGCCGCACCCAGCTGCTGAACTTCTTCGAGCTGAGCGCGAAGAATGTGCAGGGCGAGC
>JAKLDZ010000770.1:353-726 GCA_022703255.1 Myxococcota bacterium
CTGCCCGGCTACGGCTTCGCGCGGGCCGATCCCAGCGCCCGCGCCACCTGGGACGCACTGGTGGGCGGCTACGTGAGCAGCCGCGAGCCCCTGATGGGACTGGTGATCGTGATGGACGCGCGCCGCCCGCTGCTGCCGGCCGACGAGGCGCTGATCGAGTTCCTGGCGCCCCGTCGCCTGGCGCTGCATCTGCTGCTGAACAAGGCCGATCAGCTCAAGACGATGGAAAAGCGCGCCGCGATCAAGCTCGCCACCGAGCGCAAACACCTCAGCAACGTGCTCAAGACCGTCGCCTACCAGGCCGAGAGCAGCCTCGTCCGCGGCCTCGCTCCCCACTATCGCCGGGTCGTCGACGAGGGACGAACTCTCGTGC
>JAKLDZ010000771.1 GCA_022703255.1 Myxococcota bacterium
TGGCCGACGGCCGGCTGCAGCTGGCACCCGGCGACGCGCGCTCCGTGCCGGCCCCGGGCCCGGTGGGCATGATCGTCACCAACCCGCCCTACGGCGAGCAGAGCGCGCCGCGCTCGGCCACCGTGCCGGCGATGATGAAGGCGGTGGCCGACCATCTGAAGCGCGAGTTCGCGGGCTGGGAGGCCTGGCTGCTCAGCTCGGACCGCGCCCTGCCGCGCCAGATGCGCCTGGCCGAGACGCGCAAGGTGGTGCTGTTCAACGGCCCGCTGGAGTGCCGGCTGTTCCGTTTCGAACTCGTGGCGGGCAGCTACCGCAAGGCGCCCGCCGAAGGCTGAGGGTGCGCTCGGCGCGAGCCCGGCCTCAGCCGAGGGCGCGCTCGATGTCGCGGGCGATGTCCTCGGGCTTCGTGGTCGGCGCATAGCGCTCGATCACCTCGCCGTCGCGGCCGATCAGGAACTTGGTGAAGTTCCACTTGATGCCCTCGGTACCGAGCAGCCCCTTCTTCTCGCTGGTGAGCCACTTGTAGAAGGGGTGCGCGTTGGCGCCGTTGACGTCGATCTTGGCGAACAGCGGGAAGCTCACGCCGAAGTTCATCTCGCAGAACTCGGCAATCTCGTCGTCCGCGCCGGGCTCCTGCGCGCCGAACTGGTTGCTCGGAAAGCCGAGCACGGCGAAGCCGCGATCCTTGTAGGTCTCGTAGAGCTTCTCCAGCCCCTTGTACTG
>JAKLDZ010000772.1 GCA_022703255.1 Myxococcota bacterium
ACCGGCGACCTGTTCCGTTTCATCGCGTGCCTGCAGGAGGTGACGGACCTCCTGCTCGCCGACGTCGATCGCTGGCCCGACATCTTCGACCTCGAGCGGGCGCCGGAGGCCTTCGTCGACCTCATCCTGCGCGACCTCGGCAACCCGTTCCCGTTCGAGCTCGACGCGACGGGCAAGCGGCGGCTCGCGTCGGTGCTCGTCGAGATGTACCGACAGAAGGGCACGGCCAAGGGTATCCAGAACGCGATCCGCTTCTTCCTCGGCATCGACATCTCCGCCATCACGCCGTTCAACGCCGACACGCTCACCCTCGGCGAGTCCGAGCTGGGCGTCGACTGGGTGCTCGGCCCCTCCGACCGCTTCGCGCGCTACGCCTTCAACGTCGTGGTCGCGCGTATCCTCGCGGACCGGGAGCGTCGCCAGCTCCGGGCCATCGTCGAGTACCTGAAGCCCGCGCACACGCACTTCGTGGACCTCGTCGAGCCGCTGCCGCCCATCGTGCCGAACCACTGGGAGCTGGGCCTCAGCGACCTGGGAGAGACCACGGACCTGCATTGAGGGGGGCCGGGCGTCGTCAGGAGTGGTTGATTATAACCGACGCGACTGTTATAAATTGCGCCAGATCCGTCGATCCTCTGGAGCGATTCATGACCGCAGCCGTAACCGTCGATACCTCCCAACTGCACGCGCTCGCCGCCCGACATGGGCT
>JAKLDZ010000773.1 GCA_022703255.1 Myxococcota bacterium
AGGACCCGGAAGCTGCGGCGCACGCGGCGGGGCAAATCGTGCTCCTCGGCATTGGCGTTTCTGCGGGGCTCGGGCTGCTGCTCGGCGGGATCGCGCCGCAGATCCTGCGGTTCATGGGCGCGGACGAGAGCATCGTCACGCTGGGCTCGGTGGTCATGGCCTTCATCGTGCTGACGCTGAGCAGCCAGCGCACCGAACGTGAACTGCGCGAGTCGCGCCGGCGACTGCGTGTGCTGGCCAACATCGACATGCTGACGCAGGTGCCGAACCGCCGGCGCTTCGAGGAGCTGGCCCGCCGCGCGCTGCAATCCGACGAGGGCGGTAGCGCCGCGCTGCTGCTGGTGGACATCGATCACTTCAAGCAGATCAACGACATGCTCGGCCATGCCGCCGGCGACCGCGCGCTCAAGCTCGTGTCGCGCTGCACGCTGGAACTGCTGCGCTCGCACGACGTGGCCGGGCGCCACGGTGGCGACGAATTCGTGATGCTGCTGCGGCGCAGCTCCACGCAGGACGCGATGCAGGTGGCCGAGCGGCTGGTGTCGCACCTGCAACAGCAGGCCCATGCGCATGCGCTGCCGCGCCTGTCGCTGAGCTTCGGCATCGTGCAGATGCGCCGCGGCGAAAGCATCGACGACACGCTGCAGCGCGCCGATCTGGCCTTGTACGAAGCCAAGCGCCTGGGCCGCTCGCGCGCCGTGGCGGCGG
>JAKLDZ010000774.1 GCA_022703255.1 Myxococcota bacterium
CTGTGGATGGTCAAGCGCGTGGTCTACGGCGAGGTCGCCAATCCCGAGGTGGCTGCGCTGAAGGACGTGAATGGCCGCGAGCTCGCCTTCCTCGTGCTGCTCGCCGCCTGCGTGCTGGCGATGGGCATCTACCCGAAGCCCTTCGCCGACGTGATGAACCCGACGATCCTCGAGCTGCTGCGCCAGGGCGCACGGGCCCGGCGCATCCGCATCGTGTTCCTCCCCGACGCCGCGGAGCTGCGCGCCGAGGTGAACGCCAACGAGCTGAAGCAGGTCATCCTCAACCTCGCCCTTAATTCCCTCCACGCCATGCCCCACGGCGGCGAGCTCACCGTCGTCTGCACCGAGGAAACCTCGACCCTTGGCCGGGTCGTCCAGGTGGACCTGACCGACACCGGCTCCGGCATCCCGGAGTCCATCCGGCCCCGCATCTTCGAGTCCTTCCTCTCCGGCCGGGCCGACGGCACCGGCCTCGGCCTGGCCATCGTCGTCCGCCTCGCCGAGCTCTCCGGCTGCCGCCTCGCCATCGCCATCGCCGAGGGCCGCTTCGCCGCCACCCTCGACGTTCCCGCCCGGCCGCCGAGCATCCCGCCGTGCCCCGTCCCGGTGAACCGCTCGACCGCTTCCTGACCCGCTGCACCGGCCTGGCCTGGGCTGCGAACCGCCTGGCGATCCACGCCAGGCGGGTGGCGGTGAACGGGGTGGT
>JAKLDZ010000775.1 GCA_022703255.1 Myxococcota bacterium
CCTCTGCATACCATGAATGCCGGCCGGAGCGGCTTTCGAAATGGGCCGTGGCTCAGGATTCAGGAATTCGATTCATGAATAAGAATTGAGGACTCCGCGTTGAATTGAGGGTGCGCCTATCGGGTGCAGACACCACTTCGCACGGGTATCGCTCCACGATGCATGCTGATTCGGGAGCATGAATGGACCGACAAGGGCTTCGTCGTAGTGGATGACGCGGTGATTCGAGACGCAGCATCCACGACGAGGAAGCCCGATGCCAGGCCCTGGACCGAACGCCCGTGACCGGCCCCGGCAACAAGTTCCGACGCAAGGTGCTTGAGGACACTCTCAAGCACTTCATCAAAAACCGGACGCGCATGCGCTACCACAAGCTCCGCCGACAAGGCCTCGTCATCGGCAGCGGATTGATCGAGGGAACGGTGCGTCATCTTGTCGGAATGCGACTCGACGGCCCGGGCATGCGTTGGGGCAAAGCGCGAGCCGAAGCCGTCCTTCACCTCCGGTGCATCCTGCTCAATGGCCTGTGGGCGGACTTCGAGTCGTATCTCGCCGGCCGTTCCTCGCTCCGGCTCGCATCCAAGCCGCTCCCCACCGTGACTCACGACGCCAAGCAGCAAGTGCAGAAGGCGGCTTGAACCATGGGTCTCCATTGCCGGTCAGCTATCCAATCCATCTTGAATTATGCTGCAAAATGGG
>JAKLDZ010000776.1 GCA_022703255.1 Myxococcota bacterium
GACGACTGCAACGGCGCCATCGACGACAACCCGCTGCAGGTGGGGACCGCCTGCGGCGTCGCCATCGGCGAGTGCACCAAGGGCACCTGGACCTGCTCGGGCGGCTCGCTCTCCTGCACCGGGGGCAAGGGCCCGGCGGCCGAGACCTGCGACAACAAGGACAACGACTGCAACGGGATGATCGACGACAACGTGCCAGGCCTCGGTGGAGCCTGCGGCTCGAGCGTGGGCGAGTGCAAGCCGGGGACGCAGAAGTGCATCGGCGGCAGCGTGGTCTGCTCGGGCAGCGTGGCGCCGGCGGCTGAGGTCTGCGACGGCAAGGACAACGACTGCGACGGCACCATCGACAACAACATCCCCACCTCGCCCTGCGGCTCGGGCGTCGGCACCTGCAAGCAGGGCCTGACCACCTGCGTCCTCGGCGCGCTGCAGTGCGTGGGCGCGACGGGGCCGACGGCGGAGCTCTGCGACGGCCTGGACAACGACTGCGACGGCGTCGTCGACAACGCGCCGACCGACGAGGGCGGCCTCTGCGGCTCGAAGGTCGGTGAGTGCGTGCAGGGCAGCGAGAAGTGCATCGGCGGCAAGCTCCAGTGCGTCGGCGGCCTGGGGCCGAAGACCGAGATCTGCGACGGCAAGGACAACGACTGCGACGGCACCCCCGACAACGACATCCCGGGCACCGGCGCCGCCTGCGG
>JAKLDZ010000777.1 GCA_022703255.1 Myxococcota bacterium
CGGCCGAAGAGGCCGGCCAGCACGTAGAAAGCCAGCATGGCGGCCAAGGTCCAGCCGGCCGGGGGCAGGCGGATGCCGGAACGGAGGCGGGCGGCGAAATCAGGCATGCGCAACGGATGGCCAGAAAATGAAAAAGGCAGCCCTGCGGCTGCCCTTTCTCGTATGGCTCAAACCGATCAGGCGGCGGACTTGCCGCGCATGGCGCCGAACTTCTGGTTGAACTTCTCGACGCGGCCGGCGGTGTCGACGATTTTCTGCTTGCCGGTGTAGAACGGATGGCAGGCGGAGCAGACTTCGACGTGCAGCGGCTTGTTCATCGTCGAACGGGTCGTGAAGGCATTGCCGCACGAGCAGTTGACCTGAATTTCGTTGTAGTTCGGGTGAATATCGGCTTTCATCTTTTGTCCTTTAAGCAAGCGACCGGCGGATGTGGCCGATCTGGAAAACGCATGATTATCCTCGAATAATCACGCGCTTGCAATAGATTTCCGCAGATCAGCCGCGGCGCATGGCGTCAAAGAATTCGGCGTTGCCCTTGGTCGACTTGACCTTGTCGAGCAGGAATTCCATCGCGGCGAGGTCGTCCATCGGGTAGCAGAGCTTGCGCAGCACCCACATCTTCGAGAGGACATCCGGCTTGAGCAGCAGTTCCTCGCGGCGGGTGCCGGAGCGGTTGACGTTGATCGCCGGA
>JAKLDZ010000778.1 GCA_022703255.1 Myxococcota bacterium
GAAACTCCAGCCCGGTTCGTTGCCGGCTGCCCACAACCGCGCGCCGGGCGCAATATTGGTTGGCCGCTGCGCGCACGACTCGACCCATCCCAGCGAGCGCTGCATGTCAGTCGCAGTTACACGCCCGTTCTCGTTGAATCCGGCGAACTCCAGATAGATCCCGCGCAGCGGATCGGCCGATTGCTTCCAGCGCTGCTGGATCGCCGCAAAGAGAACGCGTTCGGGCGTGGCGCGCGCACCGCGTTCGAGATTGACGTAATCCGCAATGGCGCGCCGCAACGGTTCCATCCCTTGTGGTGGGCTGTGTAGCAAGGCCTGGGTGCCGTACTCCTTCAACACCTGCCGCTCCAGACGCTCCCAGGTTTGCAGCGGAAAGCTGCGCGTGTCCGGCACGCCAGGGGCAAAGGGGCGGGGGATCATGAAATCACGCACACCGCCACCCCGGTATATGGCGGCACCGCGCTGACTCAGGCGCAGTGGCGCACGCTGCGATCCAGAATCCTGAGCCACGTCACGTCTTGGCAGGCGCTGTGCTCGCTGCGACACGAAGCTGCCGCTGCCTACACGCCGCTCGATGAACCCTTCTGCATGCAACTGGCTGTACGCCGACTCAACGGTGTCGCGGGAGACGCCCAGCGAATTCGCCAACGCCCGTGAGGCAGGCAGCGGTTTGCCGACGTCGAGGGCGCC
>JAKLDZ010000779.1 GCA_022703255.1 Myxococcota bacterium
AGCGCTGCTACAAGCCTTTCCTGGAAACCGTATTCAAGTACCCGGACTTTCGTTTCGCCCTGCATTCGTCCGGCTGGCTGCTGGAATGGCTGATGACCCATCACCCGGACGACATGGCGCTGCTGCGCCAGATGGCCGACCGGGGACAGGTGGAATTCTTCGGTGCCGGCGACATGGAACCGGTGCTGGCGGTGATTCCCTACCGGGACCGCATGAGCCAGCTGGCCGCCATGTCCGACCGGCTGGCGCAGCGCCTGAGCGCGCACCGCACCGCCGCGCTGCAAATCGAAGTCGCCCGGCATCCGCAAGCTGCGCTGGCCGCTGTGGTGCATGGCATGGTGCAGACCGTCTTGCAGGACAGCCGCTACGGCCGCAGCCGTGATTCTCTGCCGCTGGGCGTGGGCCTCAAACTGCAAGACCGGCTGGAAGGCATGGCCCCAGACTGGCCGGAATCGTCCGCAGCCGTCGCCCTGCGCGAACTGCAACAGGCATGGGGCGGCAAGCTACCCGAGGATAGCGCCGAACTGTTCGCCGCGCTGCTGGCGATGGAGCAAGGCGAGCTGATCAAACTGCTGGCCGTGTGCGTGGCTTCGACGGTGGACGTGGTGACGGCTCGTACCACCCCGCACCAGCCCGGCGCGGAACTGGCGCAGGCCGTGGGCCTCGACATGGCGGCATGGTGGCA
>JAKLDZ010000078.1 GCA_022703255.1 Myxococcota bacterium
GACGGGAACAGGCTCGGATACCGGAGCGGGAACGGATGCGGGCTCAGGCTCGGGCTCGGGCTCGGCAATGGAGACGGGAACAGGCTCGGATATCGGAGCGGGAACGGATACGGGCTCGGGCTCAGGCTCGGCAATGGAGACGGGAACAGGCTCGGATGCCGGAGCGGGAACGGATACGGGCTCAGGCTCGGGACCCTTGATGACGATCTCCTGGCGCGGAGCGACGCGGGAAGACGCAGGAGAGGGGGTCAGATCGGGGATCTGGTTGACCGCCGAAGCCGGGGTCAGCGCACCGGACTTCCGCAGCTCGAGAGCCTTCTCGATCACGCTGCGAGAATGTGCGTCGAGGCGAGTGAACCGGACCTCGAGCCCCTTGCGGCCGTTGGAGTGCACCCGGAACGCGACGACCTTCCCCTCGCCTCGGAAGACAGGGGAACCGTCCGCGAGCACGATCTCGAAGCGGATGATGATGCCTGGCGGACGCGCAGGAGCACCCAACAGGATCATCCCCGTGCGGCCAATCGTCAGGCCGTCGCCGTGGATGAATTCCTCTTCCGTTTGGTAGGGCCTCTGGATGCGCATGCCCATGGGGCGTGGGTCGCTCACGCGGCACCTCTCGATCTCGAGGGAGCCTCAAGCATACGTTCCCGGCACGGTCTCCGACAATGCCAGAAGCCATTCGTCGCGCTCGACAACGCGCTCCGGGGAGTTTGTCCCAGGGATCCGGGGCTCAGAACACGCGCTCCTTGCCTTCCTGCTCACGCCACGCGCGATAGCGCGATTGCACGCTTGCGCGCGCCTCCGCAGGCAGGTCGGCCCGATACCCGAAGTCGCGACCGGTCCGTTCCGCAAGCTCTCGTGCCGCTCCCTCCCGCTGCTCGAACGATGCGCTCGTCAATGCGTCGATCAACCACTCGAGCCGCGGTCGGCTGCGGTTCTGCTCCCACCAGGCACGCCACGCCGGGACGTCGTCGCCGGGCTCGGCACGGGTCAGCAGGCGAAGCGCGCGCATCGACGCATCCCGCACCCGCGCGTCGGGATGCTCCGCCGCGTCGATCAACACCGGCACAGCCTCCGCATCCCGCATGCCGCCCAGCGTGGCGATCGCCACCAGACGCACCTCGGGGTCCGTCAGGTCGCTCGATGCGATCTGCTCCATCGACTTGCGCATCGCATCGCCCACGCCGCGGGACTGTCCCCCCAAGGAGGCGATGACCTTGGCGGCGGTCGCGCGCAGCCGGACGTCGGAGTCCATCAACGCGCGCAAGGCGGAATCGACGACCTCCGAGGTGCCGATGTCGGCGAGCGCAAGCAGCGCCCACATCCTGGCTTCGGGTTCGCGGCTCTCCGTGATGCGGACCAGCTCCTGGACCATCGCGTGGCGCAGCAGCGATGCCTGGCCGAGCGCCACCGCGACATCGAGCACCGGTCCGCACTCCGCCGCAGGAGGGAGCGCATCCATGTCCAAAGAGATGCCGGGATGGATCGGTCCGGGGAACCGCTTCGCAACCGTCCTGGCCGCCGCAGCCCCCATGCTCACCAGCTCTCCGCGCGCCTCGCTCGCCGCCTTCCCGTCGGAGGCCTGGATCAGACGGCTCAGCAGCTCCTCCGCTTCGCCTTCGAGATCCACGATCACCGGCGGCAGCCCGGCATCTGAAACCAGTTGGCTCTTGGGCGGCGCCCTGGGCCCTACCGACACGGGACTCAACGCCGCCGCACTGTCGCGCAACGACGCTTCATCCTCGCCGCCTCGGACCATCGGCTGCGATCGCTCCAGCTCCGTCATCACCGTCGCGAGGATCTCGTCGTCCTCCTCCGACTCGCCCACGGTCACCTCCGGCGGCTCATCGGGAAGCACGATCTCGGCATCGGATTCTTCGACGACGATCTCGGGCATGCTTCCCGATCGAGGGGACGCGGCGCGCATCGTGTCGGGCACGGCGGAGACGGGCTGTCGGGCAGCTTTTCCGACGACGGGGTAGGGGGAGGTGACGGGGGCCGGTTCGACGGATGAGGCCGCGGGCGCGGAGATGGGCGGATGCGAAGGGACCTTGGGGGGCTCGGGCAGCTCGGGCTGCGCCGGCGCAGGTCGCGCAGGACTCGAGGAGGCGCGCTGCACGAGCGGGATCGGCTTCTCGTCTTCGTCCGACACGCGGGGCGGCACGCGACGCGGCACCAGCGTGATCGGCTCCCCACCGATGGAGATGACCCGCGCGACGTGCACCGATCCGTGGGCTGGCGAGGGAAGCGGCGTCGGGATCGGGTTGAGCGCCTCGAACCCGTGGTGCGGTGCTGGTGCGAGCCCGGCCTGCGTGTCCGGAGGCTCCGTGCGCATCCTCGATGCGCTCAGGCTCTCCGCCGCCGGGGAGACCCCCGCCTGCTGTCGCGATACGTCGGCATCCGAAGGATCCGCTGCTCCGCTCTCCTTCGCGAGCGCGGATCTCGCGAGCTGCGCGACGTTGTACGATGCGGTGTCGCGACGTCCCGCCATGCCCGGCAGGGTCGCCGCATCCTGCTGGGGAAACGGCGCGGCCACGGGCCGCTGCAGCGACGCGCCCGCGGGCGGGATTGCAGCCGGCCCCCCTGCGCCGGGTTGACGGGTCGTACGCGTCGGGGATGCGGCATCTCCTCGCCCCCACGGCATGCGCACCATCGAGAGCGTGTCGTGCCTGGGGGGCAGCGCAGCTTGCACGGGCGGCGCCGCAGGCGTGCCTTCCTTGCCCCCTTCGCGCAGCCGCTTGCGACGGATCAACAGACGCTCGAGCGCAGCACCCACCAGAGAGATCAACGCGAGCACGTCGCCCACGTCGCCCATCTGCACGGGCATCTCCCCCTCGTCTCCGTACAACAGCGCGACCACCCGGTTGCGCACCGTCACCGGGATCACCAGCACCGGCACCGTCATCGGACGCTGCAGATCCTGCCGCAGGACTGCGTCCATCCCGTCTTCCGAAGGACGCGCGAGGACCGCGGTCTTTCGGTCCCGCGCCGCCGACAGGATGCTCGGGATCTCCATCGGCACACCGATTCCGCGGATCCGATTCGCGCCGGAACCCGGGCCGGCCGCGTCGACCCCCTCGGCCAGATCGCCGTGGATCACGAAGAGCGCGGTGTACTCGAAGTACTGACGCGCGAAGTCGAAGGCCACGCGCAGGATCGCGCCGTGGCTCTCGACGCCACCGAGCGCCTCCTGCGCCATCGATGCGGTGAACGGGCCGCGACGACGCACGCCGAAGGGGACCCGTCGAGGGGCAGCGGGCGCAGAGCCTTCGCCGGCCGATTCCCGCGCGGGCTCCGGACGCGGCGTCAGGTCCGCTGGCAAGGCCGGCTGCGCGGGCAGGTGGACCCCCGTCGATTCGCGCGTCTGCACCGGCTGGGGTGCCGTCGCTCCGACCGAGATCACCGGCGCCACGCTCACCGGACGCGCATCGCGGGGCATGCGCGGCGGAAGCATCGAATCCCCGGGCTCGCGCGGGGCCGGCGCTTCGCTCGGACGCGGATCCTCCCGGCCCTCCAGGCGCGCCAGCAGCCGCTCCGATCGCCGATCGAGGGCGACGCCGTAGTGCCGCGCGATCGCCTCTCGCACGCGCACCCGCGTGGTCACCTTCTGGCGCAGCGCGCGCGCCAGCGCGAACGAGAGCTCCTCCTCCTCCACCGCGGACAAGGGCTCGGACACCGCGATCACCAAGGCGTCCGCCTCGATCGTCAAGGGCATCACGCAGAGCCGGTCCGCGACGTCCGACGGCACCGTCTTCAAGGCCGAAGGCGCGGGGGCGGGCAACGGCCCCGGAGCGAGGGCAGGGAGCCGCACACTCTCGGCGATCACCTCGAGCAGCTTGGGCTCGTCGACGGCGGCGACCTCGATGAGGTTGGTGGGCAGATCCCCGCCCAGGGACATCTGGCGCGCGAGCGCGACGTCCAATTCGCGCAAGGTCGTGACCTCGCGCTGCAAGAGCAGGGAGCTCAGAGTCGGCATTCAAGGCCCGCCCCCCACGGAGGGCGGCTCGCCCCGGATTGTCGCGGTTCGGCGGGCCTTGTCAACTTCGCGATGCTCCCCCTCCCAACAAGCCGCGGACGCACGGTAGCGGGTGCCCGCCGCTGCGAGCCGATTCCCCGCCCCTTTCCCCTTCGCCCCCCCCCCGGTTCAGTGCACCGGCGCCACCGACGCCTGCGCCAACACCTGCGCAAGCACCACCTTCGCCATGCTGAAGTAGATCAGGATCCCGATGACGTCGATGAGGCTCGCGATGAACGGCGTCGAGCTCGTCGCCGGATCCAACCCGAATCGCTTGATGATCAACGGCATCATCCCGCCAATCACGCAACCGCCCGCCACGATGAACACCAGCGTCACGCCGATCAACACCGCGAACCGAATCCCGTCCCCCCAGAGCAGCACACGCCCCACTCCCACCAGAGCCAGGATCAGCCCCATCACCACCCCCTGCACCGCCTCCCGCCACAGCACCTTCCACCAGTCCTTGATCGAGATCTCCCCGACCGCCAGACCGCGGATGATCAGCGACGACGACTGCGACCCCGAGTTGCCTCCCGTCGAGATGAGCAGCGGCACGTAGTAGCTCAACGTCGCCACCGATGCGATCACGCCATCGTAGTGACGCAGCGCCGTGCCCGTGAAGAACTCCCCCACGAACAGCACCGCCAGCCACCCGGCCCGCTTGCGGATCAGCGTCCACACCGTCGTGTCGAAGTACGGATTCTCGACCGGCTGCACACCGCCCAACTTGTGGACATCTTCGGTCTGCTCCTCGGTCATGACGTCGATCGTGTCGTCGACCGTAATGATCCCGTGGAACCTCCCCTGCGTGTCGATGACGGGCAGCGCCTGCACGTCGTACTTCGCCATCATCCGCGCTACGACTTCCTGATCCATCTCGGGCGCCACCGAGATCACGTTCTCGCGCATGATGTCCGAGATCGGCGTCCTCGGATCCGCGGTCAGGATGTCGCGCAACGACGCGATCCCCTGCAGCCGCTCGTCCGCCGTCAGCACGTAGACGTAGTAGATCATCTCCACGTCTTCGTCGGCCGCCTTGCGTCGCACCGTCTCCAGCGCTTCGCCGGCGGACACGCTCGGCAGCGCCGAAACGTACTGCATCGTCATCAGGTGGCCGGCCGAGGTCTCCGGCCACTTCGACAGCTCCTCGACCTCCTCCGCTGCCTCGGGATCGACCCTCTCGAGAGTTTCGAGCAGCTGATCGCCGACCTCTTCCGGCAACGCCGAAAACAGGTCCGCTCGGTCGTCAGCCGCCATCTCGCCCGCAATGCGCGCGGCCGGCTGCAGTCCGATCTTCTCGACCAGCGCCTCCTGCCGCCCCTCCGGAAGCCGCTCGAAAATGTCCGCCGCGTCGTCCGCCGACATCCTCCGCAACAGCTCCGCCGCCTCGTCGTCGTCGAGCTCCTGCACGACGTCGGCAAGGTCCTCCGCATGGACCTCGTCGAGCAGCTCGCTGACCTCCGCCGGATTGTTCCGGAGCAGATCCCGCAGCTCGGGGCCGATGAGATGGGCAAGGCGCATGCCGCGCCTCACCAACCACAACCGCAAGCGGGACGCAATCCGCGAGCGGCACCGCCACGCTTCGATCGTCCCACGTACTGTCGACCCCCGCCGGGGTCTGATCTCGTCATCGTGAACCGGTGCCCGGCTGGCTCACATCCCCCGCTTTTCCCCCCTCTTCAATCCCTCACTTGCCCGGGCAAGGCCGCTCCCTGCGCTCGTTCTTGTACTCCATCGAAGTCCCCTGCTTCCGATACAGGATCCGCGAGCTCATGAGGGATCCCGCCCCCGCAGGACACCGCGTCCTCGCCACCTCTCCGAACCCGTAGACCTCGGCGAACTGCCCCCCCTCCATGTCTACCAACCTCGCCGTCACCGACCCCGTCGCGTCCCCCCGACTCCCCCCCACCAGCACCACCTCGTTGTCCCCGTCCGCGTCCACGTCGCTCACCGCCACCAGCGAGTGCTCCGCCACCTCCTGGTCGATCACCAGCGCGTCGCCCGCCATCACCACGAACCGATGCTTGTCCGTATCCCGGTCCGCAGGATCGTCGCATCCCCGCGTCGTGACCAGGTACGCAGTCTCCTTCTTGCCCACCCCGCTGAACGAGCCCTCCACCCCGCCCTGCAGCGTCGCGATCGCCTTGGGCCCGCTTGCCTTGCACTCCTCCAACCCATGCACGTGAGGCCCCACGAGCCGGTCGAGGATCCGGTCGTGCTGCGCGATGGTCGGCAACGTCGGCGGCCGATCCATGTCCACGACCAGCTTCCAACCCTCCGGAATCGGCTCCGACAAAGGCGGCGGCGGGGCGACGGGGTCGATCGTCGTGGCGGGCTGTTGTCGGGAACCAGCGCAACCGACCACGAGCAGACATGCGATCACGAGACGCTTCATGGCAGGGGATTCGAGCACGCAGGGGGAGCCGGTGGCAACCGCTACGGCGACGGATGGCTTGGCAGTGCGCGCCGCCCCCGCTAGACCGTGCGCGATGGATCTCTTCACCAGCCTGGGTCCCGCGATCGCCGCCCACCACGATCGGCATCGCAACGATCTCCCCGAACGCTTCGTGTACGGTCCCGACGCGGCAGACGCGCTCGCACGAGCCTTGAGCGAATGGGTTCTCGGGCGGCGCGCGGTCGTGATCGCCGACACACGCACCTGGCAGGCCGCGGGCGAGGCTGCGCGCGATGCGCTGTCGCGCGCGGGGTGGTCGTGCGAGCCGTGGATCCTGCCCGATCGACCCGGCGGCAAGTCGCCGGTCTGCGACGACGCCACCCACGCGGTGATGAGCGAAGGCGTGCCCATTGCGGATGCCTACGTCGCGGTCGGCAGCGGTGTGGTCAACGATTCGACCAAGTGGCTTGCCGCCGAGCGCGGCGCTCCCTATGCCGTGCTCGCCACCGCCGCGTCGATGAACGGCTACGCGTCGGCCAACGTCGCCCCCGCCATCCGCGGAGTGAAGAGCCTCGCCCACGGACGCGCCCCGCGCGTGGTCGCAGCGCTCCCTTCCGTCATCGAGGCTGCGCCGTTCCGCCTCACGGCCGCCGGGCTCGGCGACGTCATCGCCAAGCCCATCAGCACCGCCGACTGGATCGTCAACCACCGCGTCTTCAGCGAGCCGTTTTCCGCGGAAATCGCCTCGATCATCGACTCCCTCGAGCCGGCCTACCTCGATCGCCCCGAGGCCCTCGCTGCCCGCGAGCCCGGGGCGATCCGCGCGTTGTTCGACGCCCTCGTGCGGTCCGGGTGCGCCATGACGCTGCACGGCTCCAGCCTCCCCGCCTCCGGAGGAGAACACCTCGTCAGCCACACGCTCGACATGCTCGCCGACCTCGACGGCGTCGAGCACGACCTGCACGGCCGCCAGGTCGGTGTCGCCACCATCCTCGCCGCGGCCCTCTACGAGAAGCTCGTCGCCATGGAGCGGCCTGTCTTCGAGCCGCGGGTCGCTCCCTTCGATCCCGCGCTGTGGGGATCCATCGCCGACGCAGTCGCCGCGGAGCACGCGAAGAAGCGGGCGAACGTCGAAACCGCCTGCTCCTGGCTCAATGCCCCCGGCAACTGGGAGTCGTTGGTCGCTCAACTGCGCCCCTGGCTCCGCCCCGCTCGCGCCATCCGCGATTGCCTCGCACGCTCCGGCGCCGCGTGCCGAATCGAAGACCTCGGCTGCTCCCGAGAGAGATTCCTGCTCGCCGTGCGTCATTGCGGCGCGATCCGCGGCCGATTCACCTCCATCGACCTCGCCTGGTGCGCCGGCTTGCTCCCGGGGTCCGCGGATTCGATCGCCCACGAGCTGCTCGACTGAGCGTCCCTTGGACCCCTTGCGGCGGACTTGCACTGCCGTCACCGACGACCGTCACTGCCCATGGACCGGCGCTTCGCGACGGGATACGCTCGTGAGCCGTGCCGCAGTGCACCGGCACACCAGGGGATGCGACCCAGGAGAACCGATCCGGATGAACCGATTGCTCCGACGAATCTCGACCGTTGCCGCGTGCGCGGCCATCGCCCTCGCGGCCGCTTCGGTGAGCGCCGACGTGGCGCCGGCCGATCGCGCCGCCGCTCGCGCTTTGTTCGACCAGGCGCGGTCCCTCGCCAAGGAGGGGAAGTACACCGAAGCCTGTCCGAAGTTCGAGGAGAGCCAGAGGCTCGACCCGGGCATGGGCACGCTGTTCAACCTCGCCGATTGCCATGAGCACGCGGGGCGCACGGCGACCGCATGGACGCTGTTTCTCGAGGTCGCCTCGCAGGCCAAGTCCTCCGGTCAGCCCGATCGCGAGAAGGCCGCGCGACAACGTGCCTCCTCCCTCGAGGCCACGCTCTCCCGCCTCACGGTGGCCGTCCCCTCCGCCTCCGAGATCCCGGGGCTCGAGGTCCGCCGCGACGGCTCCCTCGTCGGCAAGCCGCTGTGGGGCGCGCCGGTCCCCGTCGATCCCGGTCCGCACACCCTCGAAGCGACAGCCCCGGGGCGCAAGAAGTGGACGCAGACCGTGCAGGTAGGAAGCGCAGGCGCTGCGGCCACGGCGACGATTCCCGAGCTGGCGGTGGATACCGCGACAGCCGCGCCGGTCCCGTCTTCCACGGCTCCGATCGCGGTCTCTTCCGCGCCGACTCCTGTGCCCGGAGCGACTCCGACGGCCAGCCCCTCGGCAGGCGCAGCGATCACGCCGGCACCGGACAGCTCCTCGGTGGGCGGCACGCAGCGCACGCTCGGTTGGATCTCGGGAGGCGTGGGCCTGCTCGGATTGGGCGCCAGCGCCATCCTCACCCTGGGCGCCAAGAGCAAGGTCTCGGATGCGGCGGAGTACTGTGTCGGCGCCGCGTGCAATGACCCCAAGGGGGTCGAGCTACACGACGACGCGCGCAAGCAGGCCGATCTGGCGACGATCATGGGAGGCGTCGGCGCGGCATTCCTCGTGGGCGGCGCCGTGCTGCTGCTGACTGCGCCGTCCGCAGAGCCCCCCAAGGAATCGAAGACCTCGCGCGCCCCGGTCCTGGTTGTCGGACCGGGCTCCTGGGCAGTCAAGGGAGTCTGGTGATGAGAGCACGACTTGCTTGGACGAGTGGGATTGCAGCGCTTTCGATCGCGATTGCGATCGTCGGTTGTCGCGGGCTGGCCGGTGTCGAAGATGCCTTTCTGATCGACGACGCCGGCACGGCAGGAGCCTCGCAAGGAGGGAGTGCCGGCCAGGCTGGATCCGCGGGTGGAGGCCAGGGCGGAACGGCGGGCGAAGGCCAGGGCGGAACGGCTGGAGGCGGCCAGGGGGGTGAAGCGGGCCAGGCAGGCATGGCAGGCCAGGGCGGCGCCCCCGGGTGCAAGCCTCCCGAGCAGGACTGCAGCGGCGTCTGCGTCAATGTCAAGAAAGACCCAAAAAACTGCGGCAGTTGCGGATATGAGTGCCCCGTCGCCGGAGACTTCTGCGTCCAGGGCGCCTGCATGGCCTGTAACGTCCCCTTACAGGTCTGCGGCGATCAGTGTGTCGATACCTTCTCGGACCGCATGAACTGCGGCTCCTGCGGCAATGCCTGCTCCGACACCAGCGTCTGCGAGTCCGGCTCCTGCAAGCAGTGCCCCAGCGGGTGGGTCGTCTGCGAGAACAACTGCGCCGACCTCCAGAAAGACAGCACCAACTGCGGCTGGTGCCAGCACTACTGCCAGATCAACAATAGCTGCCTCGCCGGCCTCTGCGCGGTCGAGCAGGTTGCCACCTGCAACGGTGCGCCCACCTCCATCGGGGTCAACTCGATGATGGTGGTCCACTGGACAGCCGACGGCGGGACGAAGGGGTTCATCGAGGCCGACGACGGGCCCAGCACCTACACGGCCTTCCAGGATGCGGGACTGAATCCCATGGCGCTGTCCGTGGACCCGTTCTCGCAGTTCATCGCCTGGGGGGCAAAGAATCCCGCCGATTCGTCCTGGTATCTGCACGGGGGCACCACCAGCGGATCGGAACCCTATGGCCAGGAGGTGTTCTCCGTTCCGATTGACGGCGACCCATTCGAGACCATCCTGCTCGGTGAATTCGTCTATTGGCCGCGCGACGGCGGCTCTTCCCTCTTCCGGGCACGCACGACCGCGGCGGCCGGCAACGTGGAAGAGATGATTGGCAGTCTTGAAATGCCAATGGGACTCGTCTCCCAGGCCTCGGACATCTACGTCGCAACGGCCACCGAAATCGTGCGGTTGCCCTCGACCGGCTCGCCGCCGCTCAACCCCTACTCGTTTGCCACTGGCCAGAACCGCCCGCTGTACGTGGCCAAGGCCGAGCCCCGCATCGTGTGGAGCAACCTGGGAGCCCCAGGGATATTCGGGCGCTTGATCGATGGCAACGAGGACGTCCAGGGGGTGTTGATCAATAACGACGTCCACGGAATCATGGCGATGACCGCGCGGGACGACGTCATCTACTTCTACGGAACCCAGACCAGCACCAACAAGACCGGCATCTTCGCCGTTCCGGCGTATCCCGGCTCCGGACCCGTCCCACTGGCCATCACCTCCGTTCAGGCCGTCGACATCGCGGTGGACGACTCATGGGTCTACTGGGCGTCGATGGATCAGAGAATCCTCCGCGTGTCGCGCTGACTCACCCCGCGCAACCCACGCGCAGCCACCGATTCAGGATCTCCCACCCGACCTCGAGCTCCTTCACACTGGCCCACTCGCCCCGCTGGTGCGCCTGCGCCGCAATCCCAGGCCCGAAGTTCGCCCCCGCTATCCCGTGCTCCTCGAACCGCGCCACGTCGGTCCACGCCTGCTTCGCGCTCACCCCCCGCACTCCGCTCGATTCCAACGCACGCACCGCCTCGTGACCGCGATGCGGAAGCGCCGACGGTGCCTCGTCCACGAACTCCACCGCCGCGCGCCCCCCCACCAGCGACTCCACCTCGGCCCGCGCCTGCGCTATCGACGTCCCCGGCCCGAACCGGTGATTCACATTCACCTCGAAGAGCCCGGGGACCACGTTGCGCCCGCTGCCCCCCGACGCCATCGTCGCCGAGGTCACCGTCGCGTAGCGCAACCCGTCGTGCTCCACCCATCGCGGCTCGCGCGAGGAAAGCTCCAGGAGCAGCGGTCCCGCCTTGTGGATCGCGTTGTCCCCCTGCCACGGACGCGCCGAGTGCGCCGACGTGCCCGAGAACGTGACCCTGGCGTGGAGCGTGCCACAGCAGCCGAGCTGCAGCTCGTTGTCCGATGGCTCCAGGCACACCGCAAACGACGCGGCCTTCACCCCGTCGTCGTCCCGCAGCACTCGTTCCAGCTCGTTGCCCGCATAGGGCCCCTCCTCCCCCGCGTAGAACACCAGCGTGACCGGCAGCTCCCGCCCCGTCGCCGACAGGTGCATCATCAGCGCGAGCCCCGCCTTCATGTCCGAGGCCCCGCAGCCGTAGATCCGATCGCCTTCCCGACGCACGGGGGCCATCGGCTCGCTTCGTACGGTGTCGAGGTGCCCCGCGAGCACGATCGCTCCCGCCTCGCTCCCAAGAGGGACCACCAGCGAGCGACCGTGCTTGCGGACCTTCGCCCCGGGACGCTCCTGCGCCAGCCGCTCCGCGATCGCCTCCGACAGCGCATGCTCTTCGCCCGTGGGCGACGGGATCGAGCAGAGCCACAGGAGGCGATCGGCGAGCGAGCTCACACCGCGACCCCGAAGTCCCGCAGCGCAGCGTTGAGCGACACCTTGCGATCGGTCGCCTCCGAGCGCTTGCCGATGATCAGCGCGCAGGGGATGCCGAACTCGCCTGCAGGGAACCTCTTGGTGCGCACCCCTGGGATCACCACGCTTCGCGCCGGCACCCGGCCACGGTACTCCACTTGTTCGGGTCCCGTAACATCGAGGATCACGGTGGAAGCGGTCAGCACCACACCGGAGCCGATCACGCACTCGCGCTCCACGTGCATGCCCTCCACCACCACGACGCGGGAGCCGACGAAGACGCCGTCCTCGACGATCACCGGCCTGGCGCCCGGGGGCTCGAGCACGCCGCCGATGCCCACGCCGCCGGACAGGTGGCAGTCGGAGCCGACCTGGGCGCAGCTTCCGACGGTGGCCCAGGTGTCCACCATCGTGCGGGCGCCCACGCGCGCGCCGATGTTCACGTAGCCGGGCATCAGCACCACCTGCGGCTCGAGGAACGCGCCGTAGCGCACGACGCCCGGCGGCACCACCCGCACGCCCGCGCGGTCGAACCCCTTCTTGAGCGGGATCTTGTCGTGGTACTCGAACGGCCCCGCCTCGATCTTCTCCACTCCGCGGATCGCGAAGTACAGCAGGATCGCCTGCTGCAACCAGCCGTGACACGTCCACTTTCCCGACGCATCCGGCTCCGCCACGCGCAGCTCCCCACGATCCAGGCGGGCGATCACCGTCTCGACCGCCTCGCGCACGGAGGGTTCGGCAAGGCGGGAACGGTCGGTCCACGCGCGTTCGACTGCCAGACGCTCCTGCTCGACGGCTTCGGGACTCATGGGAGCGGAGCTAGCACGGGAGACGGCGAGGGGCGACAGACGAGCTCAGGCCTCGCCCGCGAAGTGCGTCGACGCGGCCGGTGCCGCGAAGGCCGGCAGGCGAACCACGCAGCGCTCGTCTTCGGGCTCGAAGGAGCCCCCGACACAGCGCGCAGCGAGCCGCGCGGTTTCGAGGGCGGCTCCGGCGACGTCGGGCGGTGCACAGGCCACGGCATGCGCGATGCGCCCGCACGGCACGACCGTCAGCAGCGTGGAGCCCGCGGAGCGAGTGAGCTCGACGCTGACCCTGCGCACGCCCTGGTTTGCGAGCGAGCCGATGGCGAGGGTGATCAAGGGGATCGCGACGTGCGGATCCGTGCTCACCACGGCCCGTACCTTCGGGCTCAGGACCGCGACGTCGACCCGCGCGTCGCTGCGCGAAGCCCCCATCGAGTGCACCGCGGCCATCGTCACGTCGAGGGCGTCGAGCTCCGTGCAGCGCGGCGCAGTGGCGTGCGTCAGCAGATCCAGCATGCTCCGGAGGCGTCCCAGCTCGGCGGCGACCTCGCGGACCTGCAGCTCGAGCCCGAGCCTCGACCGGGTGCTCATCGGCGCACCGGCCGCGCAGCCGAGCGCTTCGTCGAGCTGCTGCAGACGCGCATCCGCCTCGCTCCGCAGCTCGCCCAGCACGGGCGCATCGGGCTCCCGGCGACCGAGCTCGGACAGCAACGCTTCGAAGGCGGTGCGGATGGGATCGCAGCTTGCTTGGACCTCGGTCACGAGCTGGCCG
The DNA here is from genome assembly GCA_022703255.1 of Myxococcota bacterium. GTDB lineage: Bacteria > Myxococcota_A > Polyangia > Polyangiales > Polyangiaceae > JACRCQ01. The sequence continues at coordinate 13,262 of JAKLDZ010000078.1, forward strand.
AGGGAGCGGGATGCCACGCGGGGCGATCGCAGCAGGTTCTCGAAGTTCTGCAGGGCGGCGAGCCCCTCCAGCACCGAGCCGCGCGCGGCTTCCGTGCTCCCCATCCCGTCCGCCCGCATCCCTTCGGTCATGCTCGCCGTCCGCGCCGCCTCTCGCCCTCCATCATGCCAGATCGTGGCCAGGGAAGAACCAACCGATTTCGAACCGCGCCGTCTCCACCGCGTCCGAGCCGTGAACGGCGTTTTCCTGCAGGCTCTTCGCGTACAGCTTGCGAATCGTCCCCGGCTCCGCCTTCGCCGGATCCGTCGCGCCGATCACCTTGCGGTAGTGCGCGATCGCATCCTCGCGCTCCAACACGATGAGCACCACCCGCGACCGCGTCATGAACTGCACCAGGTCGGCAAAAAACGGCCGCTCCTTGTGCACCGCGTAGAATCCCTCCGCCTGCGCCCGCGTCAGGTGCGCCATGCGCATCGCCACCACCCGGAAGCCCTCCTGCTCGAAGCGCTGCAGAATCGCTCCGGTGTGGCCGTCTTCAACTGCGTTGGGCTTGATGATCGAAAGGGTACGTTCGAGCGCCATGATTCACCTCGTGCCCCCCACTACACGAAGGAACCGCCGAGGCGCAACGAATAGATGGCGGAACGCTCAGGGCCGGATCTGATCGCCGGCCAGGCACTCGAGCATGCGCATCACCGCCGCCGCTGCCTCCCCTCGCGTCGCCTTCGAAGCCGGCAAGAACTGCGTCCCCCCTGGCTCCCGTGGCTCCATCGCCCGGCACCACGCATGCGCCGTCTCGACCTTCGCCCACGCCCAGTAGCCCTTCGAAACGTCTCCGAAGGTCGCCGTCGCAGGCTTGTACAGCGGCCAGCCCGCCGCCTTGTCGATGTACGCCGCCAGCTCCGCGCGCGTCACGCTCCCCCCAGGACGATACGTCCCGTCGCCCAGCCCGCTCGTCAGCCCCTTGGCCCGCGCCGCTTCCACCGCGCCGCAATACCAGCTCGTCGAAGCCACATCCGGATACGGCGACGAGCAGGGCTTCTCCGGCGTGAGCCCCAGCGCCGTCACCAGCATCGAAACGATCTCCGCTCGCGTCACCGGATCGTCCGGGCGGAAGTTGCCGTCGCCTGCCCCCCACGCGATCTTCAGCCCGCGCGCCATCGCGATCTCTCGCGCGAACCTGTGGCCCGCCAGGTCCGGGAACGTCTCCTGCGGACGCCCCATCGTGCACGCGTACGTCTCGTCCGGTCCCGTCGGTCCGACGTGCGCGTCGCGCAAGGGCTCCCACCCCGAGGCGCACGACGGGCACTGCACGAGGATCTTCACGGGCAGGCGCACCGTGTCGCTCCAGGCCAGGCACGTGGTCGAGACGAGCTGCGAGATGTACGCTGCTTCGTAACCCGAACCATAGGCGACGCCGTTCGCTTCCTCGCTCAGGCGCAGCTCGAGGTAGTCGCCCGCGGCGCCCGTGCGCAGCGTGACCGAGTCCTCGAGCGCCGGAGCCGGACGCGTGCCTGGCGGCAACAGCGACATAAGCTGGGGCACCCTCGCCCCCACCGTCAGGTCCCAGACCTCCTCGAACGGCGAGCCGATCCCCGCCGCACCCCACGCGACCTGCGGGACCACCTGTACGTCGTACGCCGTGTTGCGCACCAGGAAGGTCTGCACCCGCCCGGTCCCGTCGGCCCCGAGCCAGGGCCCCAGCTCCGCGTTGAACTCCCACTCCCCAGGCCCGCCTTCGAGCAGCTCGGGACGCGGGAACGCACGGGGCACCCGGTTCGGCGCCTTCACCCGGAGCTCCGCAGGTTCCGCGCAGCTGACCAGGTGGTAGTACCCCTGCGCGTCCGTCACCGCCCTGCCCGTCAGCTTGCCGTCTGCCGCATAAGCAAGCACGTGCGCCTGCGCGACCGGGTCGCCCAGGCCAAGGATCTGCCCGCTGGTTCGCAGGGTGCAGGTGACGGCGGATTCGGAGTCGGAGAGCTGGGGCAGGTCGGGGGCGTCGACGCCGACGGCGCAGCCGGGAGCAAGGAGAAGGGAGGCGAAGAGAAGGAAGTTGCGGGTACGCATGAGGAAGTGGCCTAAGGTGTGTCGATGTAGGTGGTGCGCCTGTGCCACGGCTCGCGAAAGGTGTCAACACTCGTTCCGCCGCCTTCATGACCGCTCGTTTCCGCCCCCGAAACTCCTTGCGATTCTCGGGCCGCTGCACTCCGATCAGCACACGAGGATCGATTCTTGCCCCGCGGGGCAAATCCGCTCCGATCCCTGCCCGAGAGGCGATTCCATGGCCACCCACCCAGCTTTCCCGCTTCGCTCGAACGCGTCCGACCCCCGGCGTCTCGCCGCCCTCGCCCCACTGATCCTCGCGTTCCTCGCCGTGGCGTGCGGCGCGCGCACCGGCCTGTACCCGGGAGATGCGTCGTTCGAGGAGGAAGACGCCGGCATCGCCGGATCGGACGGGGCGACGCACGATGTCCCGTCCGACGTGTCCGATGCGAAGCCCGAGGCGGATGCGCCGATCGACGTCGATGCCGAAGCCGAGGCGGAGGTCTTGACCGACGGGCCCGATCCCTACGACGCCCCGGAAGACGTCAGCAAGAACGACTGTACCGACCCGACCATCCAGTACGTGTACGTCGTCACCACCTCGGCGAACCTCTACTCCTTCCGCCCCTCGAGCCTGTCGTTCGCCTTCATCGGCGCCCTCTCCTGTCCCTCGTCGACCACGCCGTTCTCCATGGCCGTGGACCGCAAGGGAACCGCTTATGTCGAGTACCAGGACGGCTCCATCTTCCGCGTCAACGTCGCGACCGCGAGCTGCGAGCCGACCCCTTGGGTTCCCGGCACCGGCGACTTCGTCAACTTCGGCATGGGCTACTCCACCGACGAAGGCGGGCCCGCGGAGTCGTTGTACCTCGCAGGCTCCGGGTACTCGGGGGAGTCACCGCGTCTCGGACGCCTCGACACGGAAACCTTCGTGCTCACCGAGATCGGTCCGTTGAGCGATCCGGGCTACGAGCTCACGGGCACGGGCGACGGGCGCTTGTACGGGTTCTTCCAGCCCGAGGGGACCTTCGCGCACCTGGCGCGGCTCGACAAGCAGACCGCGGGCATCGAATACGACGTTCTGCTGCCCGGTGTCGGTGTGGGCTCGGGATGGGCCTTCTCGTTCTGGGGCGGGGATTTCTACTTCTTCACCGCGGAGCCGGGCTACACCACCGTCACGCGCTTCCAGCCCGACCTGCAGAACCTGTCCGTGGTCGCGTCCCTTCCCGACGAGGTCATCGTGGGCGCAGGCGCCTCCACCTGCGCGCCCGAGAAGTAGCCCGCGCGTCAGCGTCGCGCTCTGCGCGCCCGCGTCAGCACCGACACCAGTCCCACCACCAGCATCCATGCCCCCGCGCGCGTGGGCCCGGCTCCCGTCACCCGACAACTGCACCCGCCCTCGTCGCTCGCCTCTTCCTCGGACGGCTCCGCCGCATCCTGCGTCCCGCCTCCCGCGCCGTCCGCCTTCGCATCCACGCCGGCCTCCGCAGACGGCTCCGGTCCCGCCTCGGGCGCGACCTCGGGCCCCGCTTCGGGCGCAGGCTCCACGGATGGTTCGGGTGACGAACCGTCCGGTCCGCCTTCCTCCACCGCTCCGTCCACCACGTCGCCGTCCGCGCTCGCCCCGTCCGGCCCCGCATCGGCCGCGGGCTCCCAGCCGTCACTCTTGAGCCCGGTGCACAGGAAGTACCCCGACTCGGCGTTCGTGGGATCCCCCTCGAACCACGTTTGCAGCGCCTGCGGCGCGCCGCTCCAGCTCTGGGTCTTGATCAGCCGTGCGACCACGAGCAGGTAGCCCGAGGTGGCCTTCGCCGCGGCCTGGGCCTCGGGGAAGCGTTCGACGACTTCCTTGGCCACGGTCAGAGCGTCGCGGTACCGCTTGCGCCCGACCAGGTCCTTGATGCGGTCGC
>JAKLDZ010000780.1 GCA_022703255.1 Myxococcota bacterium
GGCCCCGGTCAAAGGTGTGCTCTCCTATTTTGCTGGCCTCCACCTTGTCACTCCAGGCCGCCTTCTCGCGGGCGGACTGGGTCAGGCGGCGTATATCCTTTTTGAGCCGCTCGTTTTGATCAAGCTCATATTCATCCTGCGCCTGCTTATTGTCGCGGTAGCTGGAATAGGTGTCCCGTTCGATGCGAATGCTGTTTTTTTGCAGCGCCATGATATGGTCGACAGATCGGTCCAGAAAGCTGCGGTCGTGGCTGACCAAAAGGAAGCCCGGCTTGCCGGAGAGGTACTCCGCGGCAATGTCACGCCCCCGCATGTCCAGGTGATTGGTCGGCTCGTCGATCAGCAGGAAGCGGTTTTTGCGCAAAAACAAGGCGCACAGCAGCAGCCTCGTGCGCTCGCCGGGAGAGAAGCTTAAGAAAGGGCGGTCCAGCTGGTCAGCCGGAATGCCCATTTTATCCGCCTCCCGCTGGATCAGGCTGTCGATGATGTAGCCATCCTGCGCGCTGTACAGATGCTCGATTTCACCCCAGCGGCTGAGGCTTTCTTCGCTCCCTTGGGCAAGCAGGCGTTCCATCTCGCTCTCCCAGCTCTCAAAAGGCGCTACGGCCTCTCTCAGGCAGTATAAGGCCGTGCCCTCTGTCTTCGCGTCGAAGGGAAAGGTGTCAAACTGCGCTGTGGTC
>JAKLDZ010000781.1 GCA_022703255.1 Myxococcota bacterium
TGCTTGCTATGTTAGATAAAACCCCCGCCCAGCGTGCCGACGACGCAGCCGTCCACGCGTATCTGCATGAAACCTTGGGAATCGCGCCGAAGGTTCGTGCCTGGGCGGGCGCCGGCAAGCTGCCCTACTTCCTGCAGGAAGCGTTCGTGGTCCGGGAACTGAAGCTCCTGGATCGCCAGATTCTCCTGGCGATCGATCAGCGGGCCGACCGGCCGACGCTGGCCACCATTCGAGGTCAGATCGACAAGCTGCGACAGCTGGCCGAGATGCCGGTCGTCTACGTCACCCGCACCCTCGCATCGTACGAGCGCAAGCGCCTCATCGAGCAGAAGGTGCCGTTCCTGGTGCCGGGCAACCAACTCTATCTGCCGGATCTCGGGATCGACCTGCGCGAGTACTTTCGCAAGCCGACGGCGGCTGCACAGACCGCGCTCAGCCCGGCGACGCAGGCGATGCTGATCGCTGTCCTGCTGCGTAGGCCGTGGCGCGCCGAGTGGCAGCCCGCCGAGGTGGTCGGCGAGCTGGGCTACACCGCGATGACCCTGTCGCGGGCGGTCAAGGAGCTGACGGCCGCAGGCCTCGCGACCTTGCGCATCGAGGGTAGGGCGCGCTGGCTCCATACGGAGCGCACCGCCGCGCAGACCTGGGAGCGCGCGAAGCCCATGCTGCGCAGCCCG
>JAKLDZ010000782.1 GCA_022703255.1 Myxococcota bacterium
GGGTGCGGTTCATGGACGCCACCACGGTCTGGTCGGAGATGCCGAGCGGCGAACGCGCCTCGCGCGGTCAGCGCGCCCGTTGGGAGGGCGGCCGGTTCCGCATGATCCGCGAGCAGACGCCGATGCTGTTGCGCGGCATGCTGGCCGGACGCTGGCGCGAAGCCGAGCCGCTGCTGGAGCTATGGCTGTTGCCGCTGGCGTTCCACGTGTTGCTGTTGCTGCTGGCGCTGTTGCCGCCCTTCGCGCCCAGCCGAATTTATGCTCTGTGCGGTTTGGCGCTAGTCGGCTTGCACGTGCTGGCGGCGATCCGGGTCGGTGGCGGCGGCTGGCGCGATGTGCAGGCGGTGGCCGCTGCGCCGTTCTACATCCTGTGGAAACTGACCCTGTTCAAGGCCCTGCTGCGCGGCGCTCGCAAGGACGCCGCCTGGGTCCGCACCGACCGCGAGTCTTCCAGCCATGACCGCTGAGCAATTCGACGTTTCCGTCGTCATCGTTTCGTTCAACACCCGTGATTTGCTGCGGGAATGCCTGAACACCCTCGCCGCCGAGGTGGGTGGCGTTCGCTACGAAGTGATCGTGGTGGACAACGCTTCCCGCGACGGATCAGCGGACATGGTGGCGGCTGAATTTCCCGCCGCGCGGCTGATTCGCAGCGACGTGAATCTCGGTTTC
>JAKLDZ010000783.1 GCA_022703255.1 Myxococcota bacterium
GATCGCGGCGGCGGCCATCGCCCTGACCCTGGCCCTCGCCGGCTGCGCCCCGACGACGAGCGGGTCGGATCCCGGCGCCAGGGCGCGTCTTGAACTGCGCGTCAGCCAGGCCTCCTCCCGGACGATCCTGCCGAGCTTCGCGACGCCGGCCTCGTACAAGCTGACCGTCTCCGCCGGTCCGACGGCCGTCGGACCCCTGACCAGCGCGGCGGGCAACTTTGCCCTCGAGCTCGAATACGGCACCTACTCCTTCCTCGTCGAGGGCTTCGGCCTCGTCGGGCAGGACCTCGGCGATCTCGAAGGCGTTGTGCGCGGGCGGCGGGTGGCCGGCGGCGTCGAGGATCTCGCCCAGGGTGCCGTGGATGATGCGGTCGGCCATCACGCGGTAGTCGAGGGCGAGGTCGAGCAGCGGGCCCTCGGTGATGAGGCCGTTGCGGCGCTCGATGAAGCCGAGGCGGGCGAGCTTGCCGAGCATGAAGTTGCGTACCTTGGTGCGGCCACCCAGGCGCGGGCCGAAGTCGGCGATCAGCGAGGCCTCGGTGAGCGTGCCCGAGACCGCGTCGCCGTGCGCCACCGGCTTGTCGCCGCCGAAGAGGTCGGTCTGGCCGTCGTCGACCAGCTCGCGCCGGGTGACCTGTCGCTCGCGCTTGGGCAGCACGATCAGCGCCCAGA
>JAKLDZ010000784.1 GCA_022703255.1 Myxococcota bacterium
TACCGGCATCTGCTTTGAGTGCCTTCTCAAATGCCGTTGCAAATGATTTCATATCCGCATAGCGGTCATTGGGCTGCTTGGCGAGGGCTTTGAACAACATTTGTTCGATCGATTTTGGCAAATCAGGTATGAATTTTCTCGGGTCGGGGAGGGGATCGCGCAGTTGTTTCACGATCACCGCCATGGGCGTATCAGCGCTGAAAGGCTTTCTGCCGGTCAACAGCTCATACAGCACAATGCCCAGGGAATAGATATCCGACCTGGCATCCACTTTTTTCCCTTCCGCCTGCTCGGGCGACATGTACTCGGGAGTGCCCACCCCCATACCGGTCGAGGTCAGGTCCAGGGTCTCCTCGTTTTCCAGCACCTTGGCGATGCCAAAATCGGAAAGATAAGGTGTTCCGGCTTCCGAAATGAGGATATTGGATGGTTTGACATCCCGGTGCACCAACCCCTTCTGATGGGCATACGAGAGGGCGTTAGCGATGGGCTGCAGCAACTGGAGTGCCATCTGCCAGGGGATGGGTTTGCCCAACATCTGTTTCAATGTACCGCCTGGCAGGAATTCCATGACCAGGTAGGGCATATCCTGAAACTCGCCGTAATCCATCACCCTGACGATGTTGGGATGGGAGAGGGAGGCCATCTTTTTGGCCTCGATTT
>JAKLDZ010000785.1 GCA_022703255.1 Myxococcota bacterium
GCAAGGCATCCACCGGCGTAGTCGCCAACACCCAGGCCAGGTCGTTCAGCACGCTGGGATCGTCCGGTCGCTCCTTGAGGGCGGCGCGCCTTTGCGCGATCAGCAGGCGGATCTCGTCCGTCCGGTCCGGCAGCGCTCCCTCGTCGAACTTCAGGAAGTCGAGCGGTATGCCGGCATTCTCGAGTCCGATACGGATGTCCTCCTTGTCCACGGCCTTGATGTAGGCCTCCTCGGGCGTGATCTTGCCGCGCAGCACCAGCTTGGTCAACTCCTCGCCGAAGGTCTGCATTCCCAGGCCGCGGCTGGTCTGCATAACCGACGGTATCATGAAGGTCTTGGATTCCCGGATGTGGGCGGCCACGGGCACGTTGACGACCAGCACCTCGAAGGCGGCAATGCGGCCGCCGCCGATCTGGCGGCTGGGCGCGAGGCGTCACCGGCTACCGAGCCGGCGCCGCCGATCGCGCGCCGCGTCAATCCCGTGCGCTACTGGCGGCGCACCCTGCCCGAGATCCTCGGCCTGTTCGGCGGCACGGCGCTGATCGAGATGCTGCTGCGCGAGGGCCAGGTCGGTGCACTGGGCATCCAGCCCCATCCGTACTGGCTGTTGATCATCCTCATCGCCGCGGCTCGCGGCGCGGTCGCCGCGCTGCTCGCCGG
>JAKLDZ010000786.1 GCA_022703255.1 Myxococcota bacterium
GGAAGTTGCCGCCGCCATTCGTCCCTGGCTCGAACATGGGTTTGGCAACCCGTCGTCCGCCCATGTTTTTGGACAGAAGGCAGCGCACGCCGTTGCCTGCGCGCGCGAGAAGGTTGCCGCGCTGATTGGATCGAACACCGACGAAGTCATCTTCACCGGAAGTGCGACCGAGGCCAACAACATCGCCTTGCTCGGTGTCGCCCGCGCGCTTCCTCACAAACCCCACCTGGTTGTCAGCGCCGTCGAACATCCGGCGGTGATGCATCCGGCGCTCCATCTGCGCGAACTCGGCTGGGAGGTGACGGTCGTGCCGGTCGACCGTAGCGGACGCGTGGCCGTCGCCGCTATCGGCGCGGCGCTGCGTCCCGATACGGCGCTCGTTTCGGTGATGCTGGCGAACAACGAGGTCGGCAGCTTGCAACCGGTCGCGGAAATCGCCGCCCTGGCGCACGCCAATGGCAGCCTTATGCATACCGATGCCGCGCAGGCGGCCGGCAAGTTGCCGCTCGATGTCGGCGCGCTCGGCGTAGACCTGTTGACACTCGCCTTCCACAAGTTCTACGGTCCCAAGGGTATTGGCACGCTCTACATCCGGCACGGGACGCCGCTCAAACCCATCATCTTCGGCGCAGATCAGGAACATGGCCTGCGGCCCGGC
>JAKLDZ010000787.1 GCA_022703255.1 Myxococcota bacterium
CGATGCGGCGTATGGGCCCTGGCTCCGGAGGATCGGCTTCATCGAGAGATTGGAAGGGCCCCGTCATCGCTGACAGGTCCGGTGAGCCGCGCCATGCGTGTCCGAGCGGGTGCTAGTTGACAGACTCCCCGAGCCGCGATTCGATTGCCGTTCCGCGAGGCCATACATGAGTGGAGTGAAGCCCATCGACGACAGCACAGACTCCGGGTGGGACGACGTGCCCTCCACGATGCCTGCGGGAGGAGCCGCGGCGTCTGGCGCCGAGCGAGCGGAGCCCGATGCGCAGGCGGTGGATGCGGGGTGGGCGTCGGAGTCGTTGGTGGCGAAGCTGCCGGTCGCGCCGGTTGCGGTGCGAGTGGCGGAGGCGCAGCCGGTGATGCAGCCCGACGACCAGGATCCGATGGGAGACATGCCGACGGAGCCTCCCCCACCGATGGAGGCGGTCTCGGAGGGGGCTGGAGGCGGACAGTACTGGACGCCGCCGCCGGCAGCGGTGGCACCGCAGTTCGAGCCGTCTGTGGCCCAGCCGATCGCGCCGCCCATGTCGGCGAAGCAGGCGCCCGTGCCATCGCCCACGCCCCAGCTCGCAGTGCAGCCGGAGTCGCGTCCCACGCCGGTGCAGTCGCTGGTGACCTGCGAGCGCTGCGGGACCCGCGT
>JAKLDZ010000788.1 GCA_022703255.1 Myxococcota bacterium
GCTTCTACATCGTCGGAATGAATCCGGCGCCCACCGTGCAGGCGCTCTCGGCCGATCCGCGCGTGGTCGTCACCGGCAAGGTGGCCGATGTGCGCCCCTGGGTGCAGAACGCGCGTGTCGTGGTGGCGCCGCTGCGCGTGGCGCGCGGCGTCCAGACCAAGGTGCTCGAAGGCATGGCGCTCGGGCGGCCGGTGGTCGTGTCCGCGGCCAGCGCCGAGGCCGTGCCCGGCCGGCCGGGCGAGGACTACGCCGTGGCGACCAGCTCGCAGGACTTCATCGATCGCGTGGGCGACCTGCTCGATCCCGTCGCGGGCGAGGCCATGGGGCTGCGCGCCCGGGCGCGCATCCTGTCCGACTGCGACTGGGACCGCAACCTCGGCGCGCTCGACGCCTTGCTCGAGCCCGAGGCACCGCCCGAGGTGAGCCGCCATGCACGCTGAGCCTCAAGTCCGCCTGCACGGCATCGCGGCCGGCGCGCGTCTCATGACGCCCGCGCTCGCCTTCACGCTCGTGACGCTCGTGCTCGTGGTCGTGCTCTCGGTCTTCCCGGCCACCACGCGCTCCATGGTCGACATCTGGATCCGCGCCGAGACCTTCAATCACTGCTTCCTCGTCTTCCCCATCTTCCTGTGGCTGGTCTGGCGCGAGCGCGCCA
>JAKLDZ010000789.1 GCA_022703255.1 Myxococcota bacterium
CCCTGGGCTTTCAAGCCCCGACGCCCGACAAACTGGCGGCGCATTTTCCCCAGCTAGAGATACTTGAACTGCTGGGCAAGGGAGGGATGGGCGCTGTGTACAAGGCTCGCCAGAAGCCGCTCGATCGGCTGGTGGCGCTGAAGGTCCTGCCGCCGGGCCTGGACATTGACCCCGCGTTTGCCGAGCGATTCACGCGCGAGGCGAAGGCGCTGGCCAAACTGAACCACCCGCATATCGTCACGCTCTACGAATTTGGGCAGACAGATGGGCTGTTCTACTTCCTGATGGAGTTTGTGGACGGTCTGAACCTGCGGCAGGTCCAGGGGGCCAACCGACTAAGTCCCGAAGAGGCGCTGGCCATCGTCCCTCAAATCTGCGACGCGCTGCAATACGCCCATCAACGCGGCATCGTCCATCGCGACATCAAGCCCGAGAACATTCTCCTGAGCCAGGAGGGCGCGGTAAAGATCGCCGACTTCGGTGTGGCCAGGATTATCGCGCAGGACCTCGAAGCTGGTGAAGAACTCGCTAGCCCGTCCAGGACCGGCGGACCCACCAAAGTGGGCGGGTTGGTCGGCACGCCGCAATACATGGCTCCGGAGCAGATGGAGCATCCTGCCCGGGCAGACCATCGCGCCGACATCTATTCGCTC
>JAKLDZ010000079.1 GCA_022703255.1 Myxococcota bacterium
GCGGGGCCGAGCGGGGCGTTGATTGCGGGGTACGCCACGGGCGACGTCGGTATCTGGGATACGGAAAGCGGGAGCCAGTTGATGCGGTTCGGTCTGCACGGGCCGGCGGTGCACCTGATGATGGATGGCAAGCGGCTGGTAGCGGCGACGGAGCTTGGCGATTCGACGGTGGTCGATCTGCGCGAATACGATCTGGACTACTGCAGTCTGCTGGCGGAGGTGTGGGAAGGGGTGCCGGTCGTGTGGGAGGGGGGGCAGGCGGTGAAGCGGGCGCGGCCGGCGGGGCACGTTTGTGCGGGGAGGTAGCGGCGGGGGGAAGCGAGCGGAGGAAGGGGGAGACGCAGGTCACTCGAGGTAGCCGGCGAGGTCTCCTCCACCGATCTCGTAGACGGCTCCGCCGGAAGCGACCCAGAAGTGATTGAGGGTGCCGAACCCCATTCCTTCCACAGCGGCCCCGGTCACGCCCTTGTACTGGAAGAGGTTCTCCTGCACCCAGTGGCCGTTGGCGTCCTGGCGATACTGGCCCAGGAAGTCGGAGGTCATGTCGGAGACGTACACGTACTGGACCTGGGTTGCGGGGGCGACGATGACCTCGAGGCCGTCCATGTGCGAGCCCGCGAGGTCGGGATACGCGAACTCGGCCATCCAGGCCTTCTGGGCGGGGCAGAAGGAGTAGACGCGTCTGGCGCCTTCGTAGCCGGCGTACCACTTGCCGTCCTTGTCGCCGCGGCCGAGCATCGAGAGGTTGAATGCAGCGGTGGAGTCTGCAATGACGGTGGTGGTCTTGGTGGTGAGATTGTACTCGGAGATGTCCCCCTGATTGGGCGGGCCCAGGACGAACACGCTGGTCTCGGTGGCCCACATCTCGCCGCGGTGTGCGATCCCCATGGGCGCGAAGTCGGGGGTTCCGGCCACGTAGGTCTTGATGAACGTCAGCGTACGCTTCTCGATCGGTCCCGGATGATCGGGGTTATCCGGGTGCTGGTCGGGCTCCAGGAGCCCGTCGCCGTCGGAGTCGAGCAGCGCAATCTTGTAGACATCGAGGGCGACGCCGGGCGAGTACCAGGGGCCGCGATTCACGTACAGGTAGTCTCCGTACGTGTCCACGTCATCGACGTTGGTCGTGATCTTGAGGACGCTGTTCGAGGGGGTGAAGTAGGCGTACTGGTAGTAGGTCCCGGTGGGGACGTTGGAGCCGGTGGGGGTGAGGGCCTTGCAGGTACCGGTCTGAGCGTCGCACTTCTGACCCGTGGCAGCATTGCAGACGAGGGCAGGGGACTTGGGGACCCACTTGGCGGGCGGGCCGACGTCGCACTGCATGACCTGGTTGCATTCGCAGCTGAACTGGCCGGCCTTGCAGATCTGATTGCACAGGTCGCCGGGAGGGCCCCAGTCTCCTTCGCTGTTGCAGGTGACCTCCTTGCCGTTGACGCACTTCACGGTCCCAGGAACGCACGCGCATCCCGGCGCGAGGTGGTTGCCGTCATTCACCGTGCCGTTGCAGTCGTTGTCGAGCACGTCGAGACAGCTATCCAGATCCGGTATCATCTCGCCCATGCAGGGACCCCAGGTCTTGCCGTCGGACTGGCAGGTGACCTTGCCCGCATGACACGTCCCGACGTTGACCGTGCCCGCGGGGCCCGTGTAGCAGCTCGTCTCTTCTGCCGGCATGCACACGCACCCCGCTCCTCCCGACAAGACTCCGTCGTTGACTGCGCCATTGCAGTCATTGTCCAGCACGTCCGTGCAGTCGTCGGCCGACGGCAACACCTGACCTTCGCACGGTCCCCACGCATCGCCCTTCGCATTGCAGACCGAGGAGCCGCCCTTGCACACCCCCACGTTGAGCGTGCCGACCGGTCCTTCGTAGCAGGACTTGACCTGTCCCGGCGTGCAGACACACCCCGCGGCCCCGCTCGGGTATCCGTCGTTGACCGTCCCGTTGCAGTCGTTGTCGAGCGCGTCCGTGCAGATGTCGTCCGACGGAACCACGTCGCCCGTGCAAGGCCCGTAGCCCGTGCCCATGCTGTCGCACTTCTGCGTTCCGCTCTTGCACAATCCAACGTTCGCAGTCCCGACCGGACCCCCGTAGCACGCCTTCTCGGAATCGGGAGTGCACGAGCACCCCGTCCCTCCCTGCTCGTTGACCTGCCCATCGCAGTCGTCGTCGACGGAAGTCAGACAGGTCTCGGAGCCGGGAAGAACCTCACCGAGGCAGGCGCCCCAGGACGTGCCCGCTGCGTTGCAGGTCCAGGTGCCGTCGGTGCAAATCCCGATGCCGCGCGTGGCGGCTGCGCCCGTGTAGCACGGCTCCACTGCGCTCGGTGAACACACGCATCCCAGCCCGCCCTCGTTGACCTGCCCATCGCAGTCCTCGTCGTTCGGCTCCGCGCACGTCTCAGGTGCAGGCACGACCTCTCCTTCGCACGGGCCCCACGCCGTACCGGATGCGTTGCACGTCGAGACGCCGTCCTTGCATGCCCCGACCCAGCGGCTCTCGAGGCTTCCCGTGTAGCAACCCTCGGTGGCGCCCGGCGTGCAAACGCACGCGGAGCCACCACCGCCCGGCGCTCCCGTTTCGCAGCCGGTCGAGGCCTTGCCGTCGCAGTCCTCGAAGCCGGCCAGGCACGCGTTGATCACGCAGGCTCCGTCGACGCACAAGGGGTGGGCGTTGGCGAGCGCGCAGGGGTGTCCGCATGCGCCGCAGTGGTCCACGTCGGTCTGGCTGTTCACGCACTGCCCCGCACAGCAGGAGAGGCCCTGGTCGCAGGGGTGCTGAGGCGTGCAACCTGCCTTGCAGGTCGTGGCGGCGGTATCGCAGATCTGGCCGGGAGGGCAGTGGGAATCGTCATGGCATCCGACGCACTGATGGGTGGACGGATTGCAGACCATCACGGCCGCGTCGGGACCAGCGGCACAATCCTCCGCGGTGTCGCAACCCGCCAGACACTCGAGCTTCACCGGGTCGCAGTAGTGCCCGGACTGGCAAGTCGTAGGATCCGTCGCCTTGCACTGCACGCACTTGCCCGTCGCGACGTCGCAGTACGGCGCTGCCGAGTTCGAGGCGCATTGCATGTCGCTCGCGCACGACGCCGACGCGTCAGCTCCGGAATCCGTGGTCGCGTCGCCCCCTTCGGGGAGCGCTCCACCCGTTCCAGCCTGGCCATCGCCTGCATCCAGGGACTGACCCGCAGACCCGCCGGCTCCGCCGACGGAACTGCCGCCGGAGCCTCCGGCCGAACCATCCAGGGTTCCCCCTTGGCCGCCGGTACCTGCGACGCCTGGGGTGCCGGTCGAGTCATCGCCGCCACAGCCCGCAGAGAGGGAGAGGAGCGAGCCTGCGGTGAGCAGAAGGGAACGAGGCAGGAGGCGGATCGTTCGACGGAATCGCGAGGCACGGGTCGCATGCATGGTGTTGGCTCCAGGGCGGGTCGGTCGCGGAACCTCGTGACGGGTATAGGAAACCGGCACGTTACCAGGAGAGACGAAGGCCGCGGGAAAGTCAAGGCGAGCAGAGGTCGAGACCGGGACGGGAGCTGGTCGCGCGCGGAGGGGGGGAGCGTTGGCGGGAAGTCAGCGGTCGCGCTGCATGGGATCGGAGACTGCATCGACGGTGACCCAGCCGATTTTATTGGGTGCGATGCGGACTTTGATCCAGCCGTTCTGGGGAGACTCGAGGGCTTCGGCGCGGACAGGGGCGGAGAGGTTCTCGATGACGGCGAACTGGTAGCCGGGGCCCTGCAGGAGGCGGGTTGGATTGACGAGGACGCGCGGTGGGAGAGCGGAGGGCGCCGGAGCCGGGGCGGAGGAGGTGGACTGGGGAGGGGGCGGCTGGTCGGCGGGAACCATGTTTTGCTTGGGCGCGATGAAGCGGGTCCAGATGAGGTACGCAGTGAGGCCGAAGAGCGTGATGTCGATGACCCAGTGGTACCACTGGCGCTTGTTCTTCTGCTGCTTCTTGGCCTGATCGGCCTTGATGGCGTCGGCAGCGCGCTTGGCCGCCTGACGCGTGTGCTCGGCCGCACGCGCCTTCGCATCCTCGGCGCTCTGCTCGTCGCCGGCATCGGCGTCGGAGGCTTCCGTTGCGGACTCGTCCTTGTCGTCGCGGGTTGGATCACTCATGGGGGACAGAGCATACCCAGACTCCACGCGCATGTCTCGCATGCCGAGCGGGGAGACCGCGAGCTGGGGGCAGGGGTCAGATGCGTCGCGCGGATTGGATCACGATCGGGGAAAGGGGCGCGTCCTTGGCGAAGGGGCCGGCGTGTCCGGTGGGCGAGGACGCGATCCGATCGACCACGTCCATGCCCTCGGTGACGGTGCCGAAGACGGCGTAGCCCCAGCCGCGAGAGGTCATTTCGGTGTGGTCGAGGAAGGCGTTGTCGACGACGTTGACGAAGAACTGGGCGGTAGCGGAGTGAGGGTCGGCGGTGCGAGCCATGGCGACGGTGGCGCGGCGGTTTTTGACACCGTTGTCGGCCTCGTTGTGGACCGGCGGGAGGGTGGGCTTTTTTTCGAAGGAGGTGTCGTAGCCGCCGCCCTGCACCATGAACCCCGCGATGACGCGGTGGAAGACCGTGTCGTCGTAGTGGCCGTCATCGACGTAGCGCAGGAAGTTCGCGACCGTTGCCGGGGCGCGTGCGGTGTCGAGGGTGATGGTGAACGATCCGAGGTTGGTGACGATGGCGACGCTCTGGGCCTTCATGGGGCGGTATTGTACATGAAGGCGGGGCGTCGGGGTGAGAGGCGGAGAGGGTCAGTGCATGTAGAGGCCGCCGTTGACGCTCAGGTCGGAGCCGGTGAGGAAGCCAGCTTCGTCGGCGGTGAGGAACGCGACGGCGCGGCCGATTTCTGCGGGTTCGCCGAATCTTCCGACGGGGATGGTGGCGACGATCTTCTGACGGACCTCTTCGGCGATGGCCATGACCATTTCGGTGGCGATGTAGCCGGGAGAGACGGTGTTGACGGTGACGCCCTTGCGGGCGCCTTCCTGGGCGAGGGACATGGTGACGCCGTGGATACCGGCCTTGGCGGCGGCGTAGTTGGCCTGGCCGAACTGGCCCTTCTGGCCGTTGACGGAGGAGATGTTGACTATGCGTCCGAAGCCGCTGTCGATCATTTTGTCCCAGACCTGGCGGGTCATGTTGAAGACGGAGTCGAGGTTGGTGCGCAACACGGCGTTCCACTGATCCGGAGTCATTTTCTTGAAGACCGCGTCGCGGGTGATTCCGGCGTTATTGACGAGGATCGAGACGGCGCCGAGGTCGCGCTCGACGGCTGCGACCATGGCGCGACAGGATTCGAAGTCGGCGACGTCGACGGGGTAGATGGCGATCTCGAAGCCTTCTTCGGCCATTTTCTTTTGGAAGACCCTGGCCTGGTTCTCCTCGGCGGGGTAGTAGGCGGCGACGACGGCGCGGCCCTGGGTGTAGAGGGCGCGGCACATGGCGCTCCCGAGACCTCCGTTGCCACCGGTGACGATTGCGACACGCTTCTGATTCGTATTCATGAATACCTCCGACAGGGCAATCGCGGGGCGGGGTCCTCCGCCCGCGAGCAGGGGTTCGACTCAGCGTTCCACGGCGAGGGCGACACCCATGCCGCCACCGATGCACAGGGTCGCGAGGCCCTTGTGGGCATTGCGGCGCCGGAGCTCGTGGAGGAGGGTGACCAGGATACGGGCTCCGGAAGCGCCGACGGGGTGTCCGAGGGCGATGGCGCCGCCGTTGACGTTGACTTTGGCGGTGTCCCACTCCATTTCTCGATTGACGCAGATGGACTGGGAGGCGAAGGCCTCGTTGGCCTCGATGAGGTCGAGGTCGGCGACGGTCCAGCCAGCGCGCTGCAGGCAGGTGCGGCTCGCCGGGATGGGGCCGGTTCCCATGATCTTCGGGTCGACCGCGGCTCGCGCGTAGGCCTTGATGACCGCGAGGGGTTCGAGGCCGAGCTTGCGCGCGGTGCTGCCTCGCATCACCACGACGGCCGCTGCGCCGTCGTTGATTCCCGACGCGTTGGCGGCGGTGACGGTGCCGTCCTTCTTGAAGGCCGGACGGAGCTTCGTCATCGACTCGAGGGTCGCCCCGAAGCGCGGGAACTCGTCGGTGTCGAAGGCGATGGGGTCGCCCTTCTTCTGCGCGAGCATCACCGGCACGATTTCTTCGCGGAACCGCCCGGCCTTGATCGCGGCTTCCGCCTTGTTCTGCGACTGCACGGCGAAGGCGTCCTGCTCCTCCCGAGAGATCTTCCACTGCTCCGCGATGTTCTCCGCGGTGACGCCCATGTGGACCTGGCCGATGGCGCAGGTGAGCCCGTCGCGAATCATGCTGTCCTGCAGCGCCCAGTCTCCCATCGCCTGACCCTTGCGCGAGCCGGGCAGCAGGTGCGGCGCCTGGCTCATGGACTCCATGCCCCCAGCCACGACCACGTCGGCGTCTCCATCCCGGATCTCCTGCACCGCCAGATGGACCGCTTTGAGACCGCTTCCGCAGAGCTTGTTCACGCTCATTGCGGGGACGTTGTGGGGGAGTCCGGCGAGCAGGGCGGCCTGGCGAGCCGGGCCCTGGCCCGCACCCGCCTGCAGAATCTGGCCGAGGATCACGTCGTGCACCTGATCCGGCCGGAGCCCGGCGCGATCGAGTGCGGCCTGGATGACGGTGGCGCCCAGGTTGGCGGCGGGGAGGGAGGCGAGGCTGCCTGCGAACTTGCCGATGGCGGTACGCACGGCGGAGACGATGACGACTTCTTCCATGGGCGTAGCTCCTTGCTGGTGGAGAGCGGAATCGAACCGCTGAAGGTCGCGGCTGGTTGCGCGGCGCGTCGAAGCGGTGTGTTGCACTGCAACATGATGTTCTCTCGGAGTATGGTGGTCAAGTGCCAAGTTGATGGTGCTTGGCAAAAAGTTCTGGACGCGTTCCCGGCCGCTCTCGCCGTGGGTGCGTCATCGCCATGAGCCGGTCAGGAACTTGGCCGACACCCCTGGGTGAGCTACGACTGCGCCAGCCTCAGGGGGTCTGAGGACTTCGCACGACGCGATCGCGCGCAGGGGTGCGCGACGCGTTCTCTCACCGGAGACAGAACGATGACCAAGAAGCGTAACGAAGCAGTCCCCGCAACGCGGAAGACCAGCACGGCGCTCCCGGTGCCGCCCGTGCCCCGAGCCGCCGCGCCCGCAGCTTCCTCGTCCATGCCGTCCTCGCGTCCGCCCGCGCCGAGGCCGACGCCGCGTGCGGCTGCGGTCCGCACCGCTCCCGCCCATTCCAATGTCGTCTCGTTCAACGAGCAGACCCGCAGGGAGTTCATCGCCACGGCCGCTTACCTGCGTGCGGAACGAGCCGGGTTCCGCAACGATCCGGTGGACAACTGGCTGGCTGCAGAGCGCGAGATCGATCAGCTCTGGAACCGCCGAGCAGGCTGAGCTCCGTCGCGCGCCGTGCCCTCGTCCTCGGGGCGGGGGCGCGTCGCGCTCCACTTCCGCCGTCGCAGGTGACGTGCGCGACTCAGCGAAGCAGCCGGGCTCCGTGCCGCGACAACAGGTCGTTGGACTCGCGCAGGAACGTCGCGAGATCGCGCGCGCACCACCGGATCGATTCCGGCTCCCCCTGGAACGAGATGATCTGGCCGTAGGTCCCCTCCGACGTCGGATCGGCGTCGAAGTACAGGATTGCGTCGCCGTTGCCGTAGTCCGCGAACGGAACCCACAGGGTGTGGCGATCGAGCGGTCGGATGCGCGGATCGCGCGGTACGCCGCCGTTGTCGCTGCCGGGGATGCATCCCGACTCGGTGGTCCACCCGAGCACCTGACAGAGGTCAGGCAGGCTGTAGAAGCGGAATGGACGGAGCTGATCGGTGATCGCGGCGAACCAGATGTCGAGGTACGCGCCGCCGTTGGAGAAGCGATACAGATCCCGGAAGTCCTCGTCGAAGCGCACGCCACAACGCGCTTCGGCACCCGAAAGATCCTCGTCGCTCGCTCCGTCACGCCGCGTGAGCGGCGCCCCCTGTCGCTCGCGGATGGCGAACAGTCGATCGAGCTCTCGCTTCAAGGCACGGCGCATGGGTCGGCGCAGTCTAGCGCAACGCGAGGCGGCTTGCCTCGCATCCTGCATCCCGCGCGGGATCCGCGCCCCGCGGCTTGTCGAGGGACGTCGGGAATACCTGTGGAACGCACCCGTTGCAGTCGGCGGATTGACCGATCCATCATGCAAGGAGCCCATGCCTGCCATCGACAGCATCCTGACCATCGCGGTCCAACAGGGAGCCACGGAGCTCAGTCTCGGAACCGATCGCGAGCCGGGCATGTTCCGCCACGGCTCCAAGCTCCGCTTGTCGCTCGAGGAGACCTCGGACGAGACGCTCCGTCATCTGCTCGGCTCCCTGCTCACCCCGGAGCGCGAGCTGGCGACGTCGAACGGCGGCGTTGCCGAGTTCCACTACGAGTCTTCCGCCGGCACGTTCGAAGTCGAGCTGACCGGGCGCGACGACGGCTCGGGGCTCGACGTGGTCTTCCACCGCGGAGCGCGCAAAGCCCAGGGCGCGTGCCCTGAAGCCGGCCGGCCGATGGACGACGCGACTGCCGCGACCGCGGCGCCCGTGCACGCGCCGTCGGCATTCTGCTTCGCTGCGCCGCTCGCTTCCGCGACGGGCGCGTTGCCCGACGATCCCTTGAGCGGACTGCTCCGGCATGCGGTGTCGGTACGCGCGTCGGATCTGCACTTGTGCGAGGGGGATGTCCCGGCGGTGAGGATCGACGGGCGTCTGCACGCGATGCTGTCGGAGCCGCTCGTGGGGCTGGCGGCATTGCTCGGGGGGGTCATCCCCGGCGGGTTCGGCGGGATCCTCGCGTCGGGCAAGTCGATCGACACGGCCTTTGATCTGCCGGGATCCGGGCGTTTCCGGCTCAACGCCTACGTGGCCCAGGGACGCCCGTGCGCGTCGATCCGCATCCTGCCGGACGCTCCTCCGCCGCTCGTCCACCTGCAGCTCCCCGTTGCTCTCGAAGACCTCGCCGAGCTCCCGCACGGTCTGGTGATCGTGTGCGGGCCCACGGGTGCGGGCAAGACGACGACCCTCGCCTCGCTGGCGCAGGAGGTGCTCCGACGCCGCTCCGTCGTTCTGATCACCCTCGAGGATCCGGTCGAGTACAGGATGCGTCCGGGGCCGCGCGGCTCGCTGGTGCGTCAACGCGAGATCGGTCGCGACGTGCGCGACTTTCCCACCGGACTTCGGGATGCACTTCGTGAAGACCCCGACGTGTTGCTGATTGGCGAGATGAGGGATGCGGAGAGCGTGGGTCTCACGCTCACGGCGGCGGAGACGGGGCATCTGGTGCTTGCGAGCTTGCACAGCCGGAGCGCCGCATCGGCGATCGATCGGATCGTCGATTCCTCACCTGCTGCGCGGCAGATCCGGATCCAGCTCGCGGAGTGTCTGCGTGCGGTCGTGTCCCAGCGGCTGTTGCCCCGCGCCGACGGTGACGGACAAGTGGCGGCGATGGAGATGCTGCGCGTCAATCACGGTGTCGCATCGCTCATCCGCGAAGGCAGGACGGCGCAGATTGCGACGGCGCAGCAAGCGGGGCGCAAGGAGGGGCAGCTGCCGCTCGAGCGGTGTCTGGCCGATCTGGTCCGGGCGGGGCGTGTGCGTCTCGAGGATGCCCGAGCGGTGGCCAATGACGTTCAGGCCCTCGCGTCGTATCTGCACGGGTGAAGGCGCGAAGGGTCGAAAACTGGCGACGGGGGCGAGGTCGCGATAGGGGTTCGACACGATGAGCGTGGCTCGCTTCGGGGGGTGGCTTGCGATGTGCCTGGCGGCGCCGTGCGCGTGCGTGTCGGGGTCGGAGCCGCGCGCGGGGACGCCGGCCGGGCGTGTTGCGCCGCAGCACAACTCCGCATCGACGGGGTCCGCTGCGGCGCATGCTCCTGCATCTCCGGAGGCCGGGCGGGGTGAGGAGACGTCCGATGCGGGGGGCGAGCGAGACGCAGCTTCCGATGGGAGCTCAGGCTTCGCACGCGCTTCCCGGGTGCGCAGGGACTGGCCTTGTCTCGGGTGCATCACCAGGATTCCGGGCTCGGCGTCGGTGCAGGGCAAGGCGCCGTTGCTCGTGTTGCTGCACGGCAACGACGGCAACACGTACTGGATGGATCGGATCTGGGGAGCTGCCGCGGAGCTTCGGGGGGTGATCACCCTGGTGCTGCGCTGTCCCGCGGCAGGCGGCTTTGGTGATCCGAGCTGGTGGCGTTGGCATCAGGGCAAGAGCTACGACGCCGCGTGGCTTCGGGCGCGAATGGGCGAGGTTGCGCGCGAGCTGCCGGTGGACCCTGCACGCGTGTTCGCCTCCGGATACAGCGGAGGAGCGTCGTTCCTTTCGGCGTACATCCGCGAGGATCCCGCCCTGTTCTCCGCCGTGGCCTTCGTGGCGGGAGGTGCTCCGCCACCCCCGGAGTGCATGTCCCGCAAGACGCCCGCGAGCTTCCTCGTCGGCTCCCGCGACACCATGCTCGTCAGCCACGTGCGTCCGCTGCACGACGCGCTCGCGCAGTGCGGGCACGAGGTGAAGTGGGACGAGCGCGCGGAGGTGACGCACGAAGCCATCCTCTGGCACGTGGAGAGGGGGGGAGCGGAAGGGATCGTGGACTGGCTGTTGGGCAGAGCCGGTGCGGGAGGGGGCGTCGACGGCGGACTCTGATCGCAACTGGATGCGGGCGTCGCCGTTGGATAGGATGCGTCGCCATGGAGACTCTCACCGGCCAGGAGCTGCTCGCACTCGTTGAACGCGTCTTTCGACCCGGCAAGGAGGATCGCACGCTGGCGATCCTGACGGATCTGCCCGACGCAGCGGTACCGGACCTGCCGGCGTGGGCCGAGCGGCGAGCGATGGCGGTCGCCTGGGCGAAGGAGCTCGCGAAGCTCGAACCCCAGAGCGGACTGCGCACCGTGCTGGTTGCGTACAGGAACGTGCGGCACAACAACGCAGACCTGCCGTCGAACGCGTGGGTGTTCTCGGGTGCTGCGCTCGACACGCTCGTGTTGCCGGCCGATGCGGATTCGCTGCCCGCGGGTGATGCGAGGCCGATGCGCGAAGTGCTGCAGGACAACCGGTTGCTGATCGCTCCCACGCAGTTCTCCGCGACCGCGCCGTTGAAGCTCACGGGCAAGGAGCTTGGCTGTCGCGGTGCCACGATGCCCGGTTTCTCGTCCGAAATGATCCCGGCTCTCCGCCTCGACTACGGCGAGATCAACCGTCGCGTGGCGATGCTCAAGGAGCAGCTCGACCGTGCGGAGGAAGCGACGTTCTCCTTCGAGGTGGACGGGGCGAAGCGGTACGAGCTGACGTTGGATCTGCGACACCGCACGGGGCATGCGTCGGGCGGGCTGATCCCGCAGCCCGGCACCGCGGGCAATCTGCCCTCGGGAGAGGCCTACATCGTGCCGTACGAGGGCGAGCGGGAAGGCGACCCGAGCCGGTCGTCGGGAGAGCTGCCGGTGCAGCTCGGTGGCGACCTGGTCGTCTACCGGATCGAGGGGAATCGCGCGGTGTCGGTGGCGGGAGAGCCGAGCGCCACGCTGGAGCGTGAGGCGGCGATGCTGCGACGGGAGCCCGGGTATGCGAACCTGGCGGAGCTGGGGTTGGGAGTGCTCGGAGAGTTCGGGGTGCAGCCGACGGGAGAGATACTCCTCGACGAGAAGCTGGGGCTGCACATTGCGTTCGGCCGCAGTGATCACTTCGGTGGGGTCGTTGGAGCAGACCGTTTCTCGAGTCCGGAGGCGGTGGTGCACATCGATCGGGTGTACACGCGCAATCTGCAGCCGCGGGTCTCGGTGCGCGAGATGAAGCTGGGCTACGCGGACGGCACGACGCGGGAGATTCTGCGGGACGACGCGTACGTGTTCTCGTTCGCGTGAGCTACAGCGGAGCTTCTCCGCGCAGGACGCGGTCGTGCCAGAGGAGCATTTCGATGGCGCCCGGGCCCCGGTTGAAGGCGTAGGCATGGGGGCCCGGGACGACGGTGTAGTCGTGCGGGACGTGCACTTTCTGCAGCGCAGAGTGAAGGGAGAGGACGGCCTCGCGGTAGAAGTCCTTGTCGCTCGACAGGAACCGAAGCCGTGGAGCCGTACCGTGGCCCCAGGCGATCCCCGCGCGTCGCGCGAGCTCCGCGACCTCGTCGCCATCGATCGCCGCTTGGATGGCGCCGACTGCGGCGAAGCGCTGCGGGTGTGCGAGGGCCGACAGCAGGGCGAGCCGACCTCCCAGGCTGACGCCGTCGATTCCGATCGACGACGCTGACGCGCTTACCCCGGGCAGGCGTTGGGCCTCGGGCACGACGCGATCGACCAAGAAGGCGGCGAAGCTTGCGGCGTTGTCGAGGGAGCGTTGGGAGATGAGGTCGGGGGTGTAGGGGCAGGCGACGACGATTCCGCGGAAGGGGCGTCGTCGCAGGGACTTGTTGATGCGCGCGAGTCTCTTGGGATCGGAGAAGCCTTGGAGATCGGCGGGTGTCAGCTTCCCCTTGCGAAGTCGGAGCATGGCCTGATCGAGGTGGTAGTCCTTGATCCATCCCCAGGAGCCGGGCTCCCGCCCCTTCCTGGCCTCGCCCAAGCCATGGAGCGCGACGAGCAGGGGAAACCCTTCCCCGGCGTCCCAGGCGGGGCGCGCGATTCGGATCCAGTGCGGTCCACCGTGCGAGGCGTCGAGAAACACCGTGTCGAGATCGATCCGGTCCGGCCCCTTGGGGGGAGCGATCGCGGACGCAGCAGGAGTCGACGAAGCGGAGGCGGAGGGCGGAGGCGCTGCGTCGCTCGAGTGAACCGATGCGGAGGCTGGGGGGCGGGGAGGGCGAGAAGCGGATGGAGGCGTCGAGGAGGGGACGGGAGGATCGGGTTTCGTGCAACCGCAGAGCACGGCAGCGAGCGCAGCGAGACAGGATCTTCGCGGGATTCGGCTGCTGGGATCGGGCTGCGAGCGCATGCTGGCGTCATACCCCCAAGGCAACGCATCACCAAAGGAATGGCGGGAGCCGGAGACGGAGTGTCGGATCTCCAGATCCTCGGCGACTTCGCGCCTGGAGGCTTCGCAGAGTGTTCGCTTCCGGTCGAGGAAACGCGCTAGCGTATGCGGTGGACCATGCCGCGCACGCGAACCGTCCTCGTGGTGGGAGCCTTTCGAGCGGACCAGCGCAAGCGCATCGATCTGGTCACGCGACAGGAAGGGTTCGAGCCGGTGATCCACGAGGGGATCGACGCGGCATTCGAATGGCTGCAGGGCAAGTCGCCGCGGGTTGTGCTTTTCGAGGCGGCTCTGCCGAAGGTGCATGCGCTGTGCTTGCGCATACGGGCGAGACGGGAGCTGGTTCCGGTGCCGGTCATCGGGCTGGTCAAGGCGGTCTCCGACTCCGCGATCGCCAAGCTGTTCGCTGCCGGCGCCGATGACTTCGTGCCGACCGGCTCGAGCCAGGCTTTGCAGCGCAGGCTGCGCACCATCCCCGTCGAGGAGTCGATCTATCCACCGCCAAGCCGGGGCGCCGCCGTCGCCGCGGATGCCGACCACGACCGTTGCGAGATCATCGGCCGCATGCTCGCGAGCGCAGGCTACGAAGTCCGCTACGCCGTCGAGCGCCGCATGCTCGACCACTACGCCACCGGGCCCGATGTGGAGCTCATCGTGGCGAGCGCGGAGTTGGGCGATCCCGTCCAGATGGTGAAGCAGGCCCGCGCGGGCGGGTGCAAAGGCTCCTGGATCGTCACGGACATCGAGCGCGACGCAGCGTGCGGAGCGGAGCTCATCCAAGGGGTGCGCGACGCCGTGATCGTGAGCGCGTTTCTCCCACCCGATTGCCTGCTGTTCACGTCGAACGAGATGAAAGCCCACGAAGCCGTCTCGAAGCGCGCCCACAAGCGGGTGATGCACTCGACGATCGTGCTGTTCCGGCAAGCGGGGTGGACCGAGGACGATCTCGGCGTCACGTACAACGTGAGCGAGGGCGGGGTGTTCGTGCGCACGCTGGCGCCTCCCGCAGTGAAGACGCCGATGGCCGTGGAGCTGCGGCCTCCGGGTGACAGCAAGACCGTGCGCCTCGAGGGGGTGGTGGCGTGGGCACAGCCGAGCCGTCCTGGAACGTTCGCGAACACCCCAGCCGGCTTCGGCGTGCAATGGGTCGGCGGAGCCGAGGCGGACCGCCAGGCATGGTCAACCGCGATCGCCAGGCTCGTCCCCTGCGTTCAGCGGCGGCGGAGCGTCAACGAGCTGCTCGAGGAGACGTTGCGCGACAGCATCGTCGAGGCGATCCCGGCCCCTGTCGTGGCGCAGTCCGAGCTCCCCGATCTGAGCGACTTCGCGCTGTCTCCATCGACCCCGGAGGCCAGACCGCCCGCGCGTGGACCGGTCGCTCCGCAGCCAGCTCGGCCTGGCCCCGCGTCCCCCAAGGAAACTCCCCAGAGCGCACCGCGGAAGCCGATCGCATCCTCTCCCAAGGATTCGCCGCAAGGCCCAACGAAGAAGTCGAGTCCGCCCAGGCCGCGGTCCACTCCTCCACCGTTGCCCGTGGCGCCCGTCGTCGCGTTGGCTCCCAAGGCTCCCGCGCCCATCGTCGATGCCGTCCCATCTCCTCCGCCTCCCATCGTCGCCTCTCCCGTCTTGCCGATTGGCCTCGTCGCCGGATCGAAACGCGAGGCTTCGGCAGCAGCACCCGTTCCAGAGCCTCCGGCCCCTCCAGCGCCCGCTGCCCCCATCGGGAACATCGTCGATCCACGAACGAAACCCGCGCCAGACGCACCGCCGTCCGCCCCGCAGCCTGCTCCTCTGCCGCCCATCGCTCCGGTGCCTGCCGTGGTCGAGACTCCGCCCGAGCCTGCGCTGGCGCTCGATGATGCCCGCAAGATCGCGTCGCCTGCTGTCGCCGTGGCCGCACCCGTGCGCGGTCCACGATGGCGCCTGCTTGCCCTCCTCGCTGGCGGTGCGGCGTTGATCATGGGCGCATCGGTCGCTGCGTTCCTCGCGCTCTCGTCGAGCGACGGAAGCTCTCCGGAACCCGCTACGACTCAGAAGCCTGCTGTGGCGAGTGTCGCTCCTCCAGCCCCTTCCGCGAGCGCATCGGCGCGTGCGAGCGAGTCCGCCGCAGCGTCCGCGTCTGCAGCGGCATCGGCTTCGGCATCGGCAGCGGTGAGCGCACCGGCGAGCTCCTCTGCGTCGGCCGCCGTTGCCTCGGCGCCGGCCGAAGCAGACGACGGTCCGGATGGATCGGATCTACTCACGATCGAGGGGTACCTGATCGTGAAGTCGAGCGTATCGGCGGATGTGTATGCGACGGGGCTGCGGGTGGGTCGCACCAACGAGCGAGCGAAGGCGCGGTGCGGGATGAAGTATGTGCGGTTGGGCCAAGGGGAGCCGCCGCGATGGATCTCGCCAGGAGCGACAGTGACGATTGCGTGCCGTGGGGTGACGAGGATCGGGCTCGAGCCGGCGCAGTAGCGGAGGTGCCTCAGGCGGAGGCAGGGAGGGGAGCGAGGTAGAGATCCGCGTACGCGCGCAGCGTGCGTGCGTGGTGCCCGCGAACCAGGATGTGGTGGTTGCCGAGCGGGTGCGAGAGCAGCGAGGAGACGGGTTCGACGAGGCGTGCTCTCACCTGCGTACGGCATCGCGTCTCGAGGAATTCGTGGCCGAGGATTTCCGCGTCGGTGGCGAACAGACGGTCGAGCGCGGAGCCGCCGACGCGTGCGAGCGTGGCAGGTCCGTCGTCCAGCTCGCCTTCGATGCCGACGCCAAGGGAGGATTCGAAGTGGGAGCGGAGGCGATAGGATCGCACGAGGCTGCGGGCGATCGTGCAGTGCGCGAGCCACAGGGAGTTGTCGTCGACGCAGACGTCCTGGGGGTTGGCCATGAAGGGTCGCTGCCCGGTGAGCGCGTGCATCCACATCATCGTGAGCGTGGAGGGGACGTCTCCCTCGCAACCCGCCATGATGTTGGTGTCGATGAGCTGCGACAGGGCCAGGCAGCCGGTGGTGCGCAGGCCGGTGACGAGGTCGAAGCAGCGCACCGAGCAAGCGTCGAGACGGTGGTCGCGCACGATCTCGCGGAGTGCGACGGAGACTCGAGCCGCATCGAGGAGGTCCCTGTCGGAGGGCTCTCTGCGTGCGCAGGCGCCGTCCTGCCAGGAGGCGAGAGCGGTGCGGGCGTCGCCTTCGGCTGCGGAGTTGATCGCGGACACGAGGTGTTCCATGGGGACATCGACGAGCTCGACGCCCCATTGTTCGCGCAGGGGCAGCTGCGCAGCAGGGCTCGCGACGAGCCAGTCGGAGGGGGCTCCGACGACGCCGAGGCGTTTTCCGTGGAGGCTGGAGCGCGCTTGCATGGAGGCGACGCAGTCGGTGAAGGATCGCGTCGTGGGGTCGTTCTCGCGAGCGAGGACGATGCGGCCGCGGCGACCGATCTGCGCGAGCCTTGCGAGGATCTCGAGGGAGGCCGGGAGCGAGTTGTGCGTGGGATGGGCGAGCAGCACGACCGGTCCGTCCCACTGCTCGGCAAGCTGGACGACCTGCTGTTCGGTTCCGCCGGTAGTGACGACGAAGGCGAGGGGGGAGCGATCGCCGGGGTCGACGCTGGAGACGATTCGCGGGTTCCAGCGCTGTGCATCGAGGCGTCGCAGGACTTCTGCGGTGATGCGTTGGACCTCCCGGGCGTCGGCGAGAGAGGAGGCGACGGGGACGATTCTCAGCATGGTGGGACCTCTTGGCGAGCGGCCTCGCGAGCGATGTCTACGAGGCGGGAGGGATGATCCACGAGCTCGATCGTGGGGGAGGGGGGATCGGCGAGCCCCAGGGACCAGGGGCAGGAGAAGGGGGTTCGCATGAGCACGGTGCGGAGGCGTTGGAAGCCGGGGGTTTCGCGCTTCATGACGATGGGCAGAGCGAGGTCGAGGGAGAACACGTCTCCGATCACGACGTCGGGATGCTCTTCGAGCAGGATGGAACGGTAGAAGCCGCGGTCGACGGGGATGTTACGTCCTGCGAACGATTCGTCGCGCCGCGGATCGTGCGTGAGGTTCTGCTTGCGGGCTCCGCCGCGCAACCGCAGCGGTCCCGGAGTCCCCGGAGGCGAGAAGGCGACGCCGTGGCGGGTCCACGTGCGCGCGACTGCCTCGCTG
>JAKLDZ010000790.1 GCA_022703255.1 Myxococcota bacterium
CGCCCGCAGGATGTTCCACCGGATCGTGCGGGATACGCCAGGACCGTTGAATCCTCCCGGCCTTCTTAGATGCCAAAGTCTCGAAGGCTGCTTCATGGTCACCGCGACATGGTTTATGCCAGAGCTTCCGATCAGGTTAAAACGGCCTGCCACCAAGCATTTCCGGTGCTGAGTAAAGATTGAGCAAGGCATAAAAACCGTGATGAATCATGCTCGTGGGAATTTCGCCAAGCGCTAACCCACAGACTTATCCCCAGAATCAGGGGATAAGCGGTTCGCAAATAGACTAAGCACGCCATCAACTTCGATATACTGTTCGTATGAACAGTATTCGGCGTATTGCTCACCTCGACATGGATGCGTTCTTCGCCTCCGTCGAATTGCTTCGCTACCCGGAACTGCGTGGGCAGCCTGTGGTGGTCGGCGGGCGCAATACCCATCAACCGGTTGTGCAGCCGGACGGTAGCAAGCGGTTTGCCAGATTGCGCGACTATGTCGGGCGCGGCGTGATCACGACGTCGACCTATGAAGCGCGGGCGCTTGGCGTGTTTTCCGGGATGGGGCTGATGAAGTCGGCACAACTGGCGCCGGGAGCCATCTTGCTGCCTGCCAACTTCGACGCCTACCGTGAGTATTCGCGCCGCTTCAAAG
>JAKLDZ010000791.1 GCA_022703255.1 Myxococcota bacterium
TGTCAGCGCACTCGCCATGCCCCCCAGTCTGCGCGACCTCGCTCACCCCCGAAAGACGGGGTCGATGCAGCGGATACCGATGCCTGGGTCGAGAAGATGGTCAACTCCGGCCGGGCCGACACCGGACGACTCAAGGGCAAGACCGTCCTGGTCAGCACCGACGGTGGGCGGTGTCGAGAGCGACGCGCCAAGCGGGGTCGCCGCCGCGCCACGGGACACCATCGCTACAGCGCGCCGTGGCGGGAACCCAAGGAGATCGTCATCTACGTGCTCGACGACGAGGGGCGACCGGACCGGCAATGGCTGCCGATCTACGACGGCACCATGGGTGACTGCGACGACATCTTCTTCGTGCTCTACGCCTACCTCGCTGCTCTCGGGGTCCACGAGGCCAAGCAGGTCATCTTCGTCGCCGACGGTGCGAAGTGGATCTGGCAGCGCACCCTCTGGCTCTGGGCTGCTGTTGGGCTCGCCCCGGAGAAAGTCGTGGAAGTCGTCGACTGGTACCACGCCGTCGAGACGCTGCACACCCTCGCCAAAGCCTGTCGCTGGGCTGAGAGCCGGCGGAAAGCCGTATCCGCTGCATCGACCCCGTCTTTCGGGGGTGAGCGAGGTCGCGCAGACTGGGGGGCATGGCGAGTGCGCTGACA
>JAKLDZ010000792.1 GCA_022703255.1 Myxococcota bacterium
TCCCTGTCCTTGGCCCACTGCGGCGGCGGCGAAGCCACTACCCAGGTCCCCATGGCTTCCGGCGGACAGGGCACCGACGCCTCCGCCGGCGCGTCGGGCGAGCCGTCCGACAGCGGCGCGGCGGGCACGTCCGGACAATCCGGGGACGCCGGCCAGGCGGGCTCCAGCCAGGGCGGCGCCGCAGGCTCCAGCGGCCAGGCCGGAAACGCCGGCTCCACCGCAGGCTCCGCCGGCGACGCGGGCTCCGGCGGCTCCTCGGGCAATGCCATGGGGGGGGCCGCAGGCGCACCCCCCGCCGACGCTGGGTCCGCAGTGCCCTGCACGAGCGATGCGCAGTGCCCCGGTGGCACGTCCTGCCAGATCACCCCCAACGAGGCCGGCACCGTCCTGGAGCTGCGCTGCCTGCCGCTCGCGGGAGCCAACGGCAACGGCTATCCGTGTACGGATAGTTCCCAGTGCCGATCCGGCCTCTGCCTCCAGGGGTTCTGCAGCAACCCGTGCGCCTCCAGCGTGGATTGCACCCAGGCCGGCGCCTGCCTCCCGCAGACCATCCAGATCGGCTCCGCCTCCGGATCCTTCCAGGTGTGCGTCGTCGCCCCCTGCTCCTCTTCCTCCCAGTGCGAAACCGGCGAGGTCTGCAGCGACATC
>JAKLDZ010000793.1 GCA_022703255.1 Myxococcota bacterium
CGGGCTTCACCGACAGATCGCACTCCGTCGAGTCCTGCGCCGAGGAGCACACTCGCTTGCCGCCGTCGCGACACGCCCCGAGCTTGCCGTTGTCGCACCCGGTGCCGAGGTCCGGGAACGACTCGTCGACCTGCCCGTTGCAGTTCCCGTCCTGCCCGTCGCACCTCAGCTCCACCGCGAGCAGGACTCCGTCGGCGTCGACCTCGACCGACGCCGGGTAGGAGCAGCGCCATCCGTCGGCACCCGAACAAACCGTATCGGCCCCCTCGCAGGGGGTTCCGGGCTTGGGGTAGCACGACGACGCGGGGGGCTTTGTGAGCGCCAGATCCGCGGGCTCGTCGGTCAGTCCATCGCAGTCGTCGTCCTTGCCGTTGCACGTCTCGAGCCCCTGGGGCCACACCGGACAGGAATACTCGCAGCCGGTAGACGGGTCGCCATCCACATCGGCGAATCCGGGATGGCATGCGTCGATGACGCAGGAGCCGGAGTCGCACCCGCCGACGGCGTGCTCCGGGACGCACGAGGCGCCGCAAGCGCCGCAGTTCAGCGGGTCGATCGTCAGGTCGAAGCCGTTGTCGGTGGTGCCGTCGCAGTCGTCGTCCTTGCCGTTGCAGACCTCGGGTCCGGGGCCCACGCCGCCCATGC
>JAKLDZ010000794.1 GCA_022703255.1 Myxococcota bacterium
GTCGATAAGCATCGATGCCGCCGCGCAATTCGCGCAGCGCGGCGCGCAATTCGCTTTCCTTGTGGCGCCTGGCCGTCGTTTCGGCCAGCGGCATGGCGACCATGGCGAGGATGCCGACGATGGCGACGGTGATCACCAGTTCGATCAGGGTGAAGCCGCCCGCCTTGCCGCGTCGCGTCATTGCGTACCGGGTTTGAACGGCGCCCCGGTCGGGTTGCTGGCGTCGGGCGGAGCCTGGCTGAGGGGGCTGGCTATTGGCGGAGCGTCGCCGGGCTTGATCGGCAGTGACGGGGGCTGAATGGCCGGCTGCATCGGTGGGTCATCCGGCTCGGGCACATCGACCGGGGCGGGCGCACGCCCCATCGTGGCGGCGGCCGGCATGCCGCTGCCGCTGGAACTCATGCCGAGCGACTTGGGCCCGCTGTTGCGGATAATCATCTGCGGCGCACCGACGGCAGCTTCGGTGCCCGAAGGCATGGCCGGCTGCGCGAATTCCGGACGCTGGATGTTGCGTACGATGCGCGGCGTGATCAGCAGGATGATCTCGGACTTGATCGTGGTGTCTTTCTGGGTGCCGAACAGCCGGCCGAGAATGGGCATTTCGCCAAGTCCGGGCAGATGATTGGTGGCTTTTCTTTCCTCGT
>JAKLDZ010000795.1 GCA_022703255.1 Myxococcota bacterium
CGACGACGACTGCCAGCGCTGCCAGAACCAGCAACGGGTCGAGCAGCGCGTCCCACAGATTGGCGAACAGACCACCGGCATAGCCGGCAAGCCCGGCGCTCAAGATCAGCAGCCAGTCTTCGCGGCGGCAACGCAGCAGCGCCACCGCCAGCGCGCCGATCGCCAGCAACAACGGCCATGGCTGGTAGCCGACGGCATACGGGTCGAAGGGCCCGAGGCCGAGCGCCAGCGGATAGAACAAGACGGCAAGGCCGCTGACCGACCATGCTGCCCGTCTGTCCAGCGGCGTCGGTGCCCGACTGGCAAGTTGCCAGATGGCCAGCAGCAGCAGCGTGACCGACGGTGTGCCGACGAAACCGTGTAGCAGTGCCGCCGGCCCGGCAAACAGGGCAAGTGGAATCGCCATCAGCCCGGCGATCCGGCGCTTGTCGCCCAGCGGCAGCAGCGACACCAGGGCGCCGATGACGACCCCTTGGGCCAGCCAGCCGTAGAGGACGGTCGCGCTCATGGCGTGCCGCCAGCCAGCCAGGCTTCGTTTAATACCGCGTGCTTGATGCCTTGACGGCGCCAGGTATAGGCCAGGTGAACGCGGCCGTCACGGGCCTGCAGCAGGGCCGGGTAGGAGAATTCGGCTTGGGGGTCG
>JAKLDZ010000796.1 GCA_022703255.1 Myxococcota bacterium
CACGTCGCTGCTGTCGGGGTCTTCGACGACGATGCGCAGCTTGATGGAGTCGCTCTTGGACAGGTCGACAAGGGTGCCGGTGCCGAGAGGCTCGCGGAAGACGGGCGAGTTGGACGAGGGGGCATAACGGATCTCGACCGACGCAGTCGTCTGATCCTTCTCCTCGCCGTCGCTCACGGTGAAGTCGAATGCGCGAATGCCAACGTCGCCCGGGAGCGGAGTGAACCGCAGCAGCGCGGAGGAACCGTCCTGCAGGAACTCCACGCCGGGACGCATCTTGAAGTCGGGGATGCTCGAGCCGTAGGAGAACTTGAGGTTGTCGCCGTCGGGATCGCGCGCCGTGACGCGCAGCTCGAAGGAGCTGTTGACGTAGGCGACCTTCTCGCCGATGGGGTCGAGCTTGGGGGCCTCATTGCCTCCGCAGGCTGCGAGGGAGAAGGCGGCAAGCATGACGAGAACGCAGGACAAGGGGCGCACACGGCGCATGGGTTCCTCGCTTCGGCCGGCGCAGGGCCGACCAGGACACCGTAGATGTTAGCGTGCCTGGGGCTCGCGGTCAGCCGCTCCGTGGCGAAGAACCCGGGGGCACTCCGGGTCGGGGCCGAGTGCCCCGGATCGGAACTGGCTCACCACCTGGCATCC
>JAKLDZ010000797.1 GCA_022703255.1 Myxococcota bacterium
CGAGTCGAGGTGGCCGCCAGCCACACTTTCATCATGAATTCCCGCACCGTGCTCGACGACATCGTCCGCCGGCTAGCAACGCCGCCCCCGGTGATCTCCCGCTAGTCGACGGGCTCGCCGGCCGACGGCTCAGATCAGGCCGTATTTCTTCAGCTTGTCGTGCAGCGTGGTGCGTGCCACTTTCAGCACCTCGCTGGTCCGTGCGACGTTGCCCTGCTGGCGGGTGAATTCGTTGGCGATCAGCAGGCGTTCGTAGTTTTCCACGGTTTCGGTCAGCGACTGCGATTCGCCGCCGCCCTGCGCCGGCGCGTCGCGGCCGATGCCCAGCGCGTGGCATTCCGCGGCATTGCGCAGTTCGCGGATATTGCCCGGCCAGTCGAGCGCCATCAGGCGGCGCAGGTGCTCCGGGGTCAATGGCGGCGGCGGCCGGTTGTAACGCTTGGCCGCCTGCAGCAGGAACTGGTCGTAGAGCGCCGGGATGTCTTCGCGGCGCTCGCGCAACGGCGGCAGCTCGATGCGCACGACGTTGAGCCGGTAATAAAGGTCGGCGCGGAATTTTCCCTGGTCCGAGAGCAGCTTCAGGTCTTCCTTGCTCGCCGCCACCACCCGGCACGACACGGGCACCAGCTGGTTGGAACCGA
>JAKLDZ010000798.1 GCA_022703255.1 Myxococcota bacterium
AGATCGAAGACGCCTGCATACCCGGCCGTCGAGGACTGGCAGGTCGAGAGGGTCGCCACCTCGACGGTCTTCACGGTGCCCACGCCCACCCGTTCCACCCCCTTGCACGCCTGCGCGTCGTAGGTGTCCCCGTAGGGATAGGCGCTCTTCCCCCCGGAGGAGCACGCGTTGAACCACTGGTCCCTGGCCGGGTTCTCGTAGTCGTTGAAGCCGCTCGCTCCTCCGTCGATCCGGCCACAGAGCCGCTTCCCCATGGCCTTGCAGTAGGCCTGGGCGTCGCACCAGTCCACGCAGACCTGGGGGTGCTTCTCACAGCCCGGGTTCTGACAGACGGTCTGCTCTGCCATACACTTCGAGTCGGGCGTGAGGTCCGAGTTCCAGGCGCACCACGGATCCTGCCCCGTCGTCGAGGGAGATTTCGCGAGCCACTGGCCGTACTGCTCGCGCGTGACCTCGTTGCCGTCGATGCAGAAGCCCATGGGGAGCCTCACCATGCCGGTGATCCCTCCGGCGGGGCAGAGGGCCCGCGCGTCGATGCCCTCGGCGCGTGGCAGGTCCCTCTGGAGCACGTCCATCCCCTCAGCTCGCGGGGTATCGGGCCGGGATGCATGGTCCAGGCTCCGGTCCCCTGCGCCCACCTT
>JAKLDZ010000799.1 GCA_022703255.1 Myxococcota bacterium
ACGACCATCGCCCTGACCGGCCTGATCATCGGCCTGCTGTTCGGCATCTGCGCCCAGCGCTCCCGCTTCTGCCTACGTTCGGCAGTCGTCGAATTCTGGAACCGGCAAGGTACCGCCAAACTGGCCATCTGGCTCTTCGCCTTCTCCTCGGCCATCGTCGCCACCCAGCTTTTCATCACCCAGGGCTGGCTCGACGTCAGCCAGGCGCGCCAGCTTTCCGCCGCCGGCAGCCTCTCCGGCGCGCTCGTCGGCGGCCTGCTGTTCGGCATCGGCATGATCCTGGCGCGCGGCTGCTCGTCGCGCATGCTGGTCCTCGCCGCCAACGGCAACCTGCGCGCCCTGCTCACCGGGCTGATCTTCGCGGTCACCGCCCAGGCCTCGCTGAGCGGTGTGCTGTCGCCGGCCCGCACCTGGATTTCCGGATTGTGGACCATCGAGGGCGGCGCCGCCCGCGACCTGCTCGCCACCTTCCACCTGGGCCATTACGGCGGCCTCGTCTTCGGCCTCGTCTGGCTCGCCACCGCCATCCATTTCGCCCAGCGCGCCCGGATTAGCCGGCGCGAGTGGCTGGGCGCCATCGGCGTCGGGGTCATGATCGCCATCGCCTGGCTGCTGACCTTCCAGATCGGTTCGCAGTCCT
>JAKLDZ010000008.1 GCA_022703255.1 Myxococcota bacterium
GTGGCTGCCCGACGGCAGGACCATCACGGCGCGCACGGCTCCGGACCCGCGCTTCGGAATGGCCGCCGAGTACGTCTCGGAATCGACGACGGTCACGCCGGGCGGGCTGACCTCGACACGGGCGATGGAGCGCAGCGCACTGCTGGCGGACCCCAATGACCCGAGCACGCTGCAGTCGCTGACCGAGATGGACACGCTCAACGGCAGGGTATCGGTGGCCGCATACGACGCGGCGACGCGGACCTGGACGCGCACCTCCGCGGCGGGGCGCGTGACAACGACGGTGCTCGATTCGGCGGGGCGTGTGGTTCGCAGCGAGCAGCCGTTGGTGTTGCCTGTGCTGCTGGCGTGCGACGAGCACGGCCGGCTCGCCTCGAGCACGCAGGGGGCACGGACGCATCGGATTCCCCCAAGCGTTGCTGTGCGGCCCCCCCGCTTGACCCGACCGCAGGCCGGCCCCAGGGCACGGGCAGGCGCCAAGGAGGCCTCGCGTGGGAAAGCACAAGGACAAGCACCGGGACGACGAGACGGGCAAGGGAACGCGGGAAGACGCGCTGCCGAAACGCAAGCCCCTCTGCGACCTCGAGAAGCACGTGAAAGAACAGCTCGAGGCCTTCAAGGAGCTCGTTCGTACCCCGACCCATGTCTGCCGCAAGTGCGGGCGAGCCTCCAACGCCAAGGCGAGGCTCTGTCGCCCCGAGCCGCTCTGACGCCGAGGCTGGTTCCGCTCGAGGTCGGGACGTTGTAGCTTGCGGACATGCGCCCCTTGACGAATCCGAAGCCCTTCGCGCTGGTGCTCACCGCGACCTTGCTTTTGGCATGCTCCGACGACGACGCCTCATCAGCAGTTGTCGGAGGCGGGGCAGGAGCCGACGCGGGCGGCGTGGGCGGAGGCGTGAGCGGAGCGGGAGGGACGGCGGGACAGGACGCGGGTGCGGATGCCGGGCAGGGCGGCAGCGCCGTTGGCGGAGCGGGTGGCGTGGCCGGGGGTGCGGGCACGGGCGGTGCCGCCGGCGGCTCTGCGGGAAACGCAGGGCACCCGAAGCTGGGTGACATCGACTCCGAGGGACGGGTGCTCACCTTCGCGGATGAGTTCGACGGTCCGGAGATCGACCGCACGCTCTGGGGCAACGAGATCGGGATGATCCGCAACGAGGAGGAGCAGTACTACACCGACCTTGCGCAGAACCAGTTCATCGAGCAGGGCAATCTGGTCATCCGGGCAATCCGCGAGAGCCATCAGGGAGGCAACTACACGTCGGCGTCGCTCACCACCGAAGGATACAGGAGCTTCCGCTACGGCCGAATCGAAGCGCGCATGAAGGTCCCCGGAGCGAAGGGGTGCTGGCCGGCTTTCTGGCTGCTCCCCGCGGACAAGGCCAAGTACGACGGCAAGCCCCCGTACGGCTCCTGGTGGCCCGCGGGCGGCGAGATCGACGTGATGGAGTTCGTGAGCCAGACACCCAAGACCACCTACGGCACGGCCCACTTCCTGCGGAACAACGCCCACGATTCGAGCGGCGACAGCACCGTGCTCCCCTCCCCCGTCGCGGACGACTACCACGTATTCGCCATCGAATGGACTCCGACGCAGATCGCGTGGTTCGTGGACGACACGGGCTATCACACGTTCGACACGAGCCAGCCCATCGACGGGCTGTCTCCGTTCCAGGACTCGTTCTACTTCATCTTGAATCTGGCGGTGGGAGGGACCTGGCCGGAGGATCCGGAGCCGTCGCAGTACCCGCAGGACCTGCGGATCGACTGGGTGCGAGTCTGGCAGTTGCCTTGAACGCGGAGTCCCTGTGTCGGATGGGATGGACCGATCTCACGGAGCGACACACGACAGCCCGCTGATCTGGTCTCCGTGGCAGTACGCCTTCCCTCCCGCGCAGATCGAGTCCCCCCCGCAGGAGCAATCGACTTCCCCGTAGGGGCATCCCGGGACCCACCGGACACAGTGCGAGTTTCCCCCCTGATCTCGGAAACAGGCCTCCTTCGCCGCGGAGCACACCTCGCAGCTCGAGACCTGCTCACACAGCGACGGACTGGCGCAACTCTCGGCGCATCCGTTCGGAGTATCGCTCGTAGGGACCTGGCCCTGCGGGCAGGCATTCGCGTCAGGGCACAGTGGGAGGTCGCAGCGGCGCGTCAGGAACTCGCAGAACTCGCCGCCGGACGCACCCGCCCCGAGGGACTTGAGCCAGTCAACGAGCTGTTGGGCCTCGGGGGCCGTATTCTTCACCGCTCGATCGCCGTTGGCGCCGAGCAGCACGGGGGTGTAGGTCGAGGAGGCTGGATCGTAGAGGTATCCCACGTACCGCATGTCGCCTGCGTCCGCGCACATGCTCTGCATCAGCAGAACACCATCGCGCGCGCTCGCCACCCCGCCGAGCCGCTCGTACAGCTCCTGGGCGTCCAGCTTCCCGATAGCGGTCGACGCAGCTCCGTACTTGCCGGTGATCTGCTGCTCGGTCATTCCGGGGCCGTACTCCGTATACGGGTGTCCGGAATCGGGCGGCGCCGAAGCATAGTAGTCGTACGCGAAGACGGTGCCGTCCCCGGTCACGTAGAAGCCGCTGACCGAGGGCTGCCACGCGTAGTTCACGTAGCTCCCCTCGAACAGGATTCTCTGCCCGGCGGGAGGAACGACGGCGTCGGGACCACCGGAGCCATCGACAGGGACGCTCGCCTCTTTGGCATCGTGTTGGGGGGCAGCATCCGAGGCCGTGCCGCTGTCGGGATCGTCGCCGGGCCCGGGATCGGAGCCGGCGCTGACGGTTCCGCCGCAGCTTGCGCACAAGACGAGAGAGAGGGTGATCAAGATTCGCTGCATGGGGGTTCCATACAGCAACTCCCATGCCCTCGACAAATGCCGAGGTGGTCCCGGTTCTTGTGCGCACTTCTGCCCCTCGACGTGTGCCATCTGTGCCAGCCCGCAGGCCCATCGTTGGTTCACCGAAGGGTCGGGTCGGTGCCACGAGACAGCCGCCCGGGGAGCGCGCTAGGATGGTTCGGTTCGCCTCCAGAAACCCACGATCCGGAATCGCGATGAGACGTCTTGCGACCCTTCTGACCCTTGCCCTTGCCCTGTCGTGCACACGCGCCGCGGACGCCCAGTCCAAAGGCGCGGCGGCCGAGAGCCTGTTCGAGGAGGGGCGCAAGGCGATGGACGCGAAGGACTACGACGCTGCCTGCGCGAGGTTCCGGGAGAGCAACCGAATCGACCCGGCGCCGGGCACGGTGCTCAATCTCGCCCGCTGCGAGGAGGCGCGAGGGAAGCTCGCCACGGCGTGGGAACTGTATCGTCGCGCTCGCGACGAGTTCCCCGCGGGCGACGACCGTCGCGACGTCGCGAACCGGTTCGCCGACGCCCTCTCGGCCCGCCTCCCCAAGCTGACGCTCCGTCTGCGCGCGGATGCCCCCAAGGGCACCATCGTGCGCGTCGGTGAGATCGAGCTCGGCGCGGGGAGTCTCGGAGTCCCGGTCCCCATGGACCCGGGCAAGCGGGAGCTTCGAATCGAAGCGCCCGGAAGGCGCAGCCGCACGTTGACGATTGAGCTCGCGGAGAAGGAATCGCGAGAGCTTGAAGTCGGCCCTGGAGAGCCGACGGCAGCCGGGGAGAGCGTCGCTGCCGACACCGCGCCACAGGGCTCGTCGAGGGCAACCTGGGGTTGGGTCATCGGCGGGGTTGGACTCGCCGGACTGGTGGCGGGCTCGGTCACGGGATTCATGGTGCTCGACAAGAAGAAGACGGTGGACGCCAACTGCGACTCGAACAAGCTGTGCACGCCGGCGGGCACGGATGCGGCCGATTCGGGCAAGGCGCTGGCCCCGTGGACGACGGCGGGACTGCTCGCGGGCGTGGCAGGCGTCGGCCTGGGCGCCTATCTGATCCTCTCGAGCGACACGGCGAGCGGCAGGCAGGCCGTGCTGCGTGCGAGTCCGGTGGCGGGGGGAGCGCAGTTGAATTGGAGCCGCACGTGGTAGGGGGGCTTGGGATGAGCCGACGCATGATCGCGGTCGCGGCTGCGATGTCGATGATGCTGGGGTGTCTCGTGGACTTCAGCGGCTACCGGACTGCACCGGATGGGGGTGCAGGATCGGCGCAGGAGGGCGGTTCGGCGGGCTCCGCGGGCGCAGCGGGGCAGCAGGCCGGCGGAGCCGCGGGGACGAGCGGGAGCGCTGGCGCGGAGGCGGGCAGTGCGGGCCAAGGGGGCAGTGCGGGGCAAGCGGGCGCTGCAGGCCAAGCAGGCAGTGCGGGGCAACCCGGCAACGGCGGTACCGCGGGCGGAGGCTGCGGGTTCGATGTCTGTCACCCCAGCCAGCAGATTCCTCCCTCCGGCTGCAGTCCGTGCACGCAGACCGTGTGCGGCAAGCTGGCATTCTGCTGCAGCACCGAATGGTCCTTCGAGTGCGTCATCGAGGCTCTCGCGACCTCCGCGTGCGCTTGCGGCGGACTCGGATGCGGGAAGCCCGTTCCGGTTTCCACGGAAGGAAGCTGTGCGACGAGCGGGGTGTGCAATCCGGTGACCGGAAAGACCTGCAGCGCGGGGCAGTGCGTGCTCAATCCCACCAACCCGGTCATCGCCGAGTGCCAATTCATCGGACAGATCGAAACCTGCCAGCCGTGCAATCCCTCGACGAGCGACAACTGCGCTGCGGGGCTGTCGTGCATTGCGGATCGTTGCGTGCGAGTCTGCTGTGAAAACACCGACTGTCAGAACGGCGCGACATGCGACAAGAGCGTCCTGCCCGGGACCGTGGGGTTGTGCGTGAGCCCGTGAGGGGCCTCCAATCCACGGACTGGCCCAGTCTGCTCGAGGAGTACACCCACGGGCAAGCGCAGACGCTTGCCCATGGCACAATGCATTGGAGGGCTTCAGCGTTTGGAGGCCCGTGACGCAGCGATGACGCGAGCCTATCGCCGACGGGAGAAAGGATCCTGTCCTGCGGGGGGCGCGGCGGTCGTGGTCGTGGGCGGCGCCGTTCGGGCGCCGGGCGGGCTCTTGGCAGGGATGGAAGCGGTCATTGCGGGGCCGGACGTGGCCGGCGAGGCGCTCTTCGCACTGATTGGAGGCGTATTCGCGTCGTTTCGAGGGGTCGGGAGCTCGCTCACGGGCACCGGGGCAACGCCGGAATCGTCGCGTGCGACGGGCAGCAAGCCATCCGCGGAGACAGCCGGAGCTCCGCCTGCTGTCTCGATCGACGAGAGGGACGCAGGGGGCTCCGCGACCGGAGGCGCGACGGGGCCAGAGCTCGAGGAGGTTGCGAGGCGCAATGCGACGGCGATGAGGATGCCGGCCGCGAGGCATGCGGCAGCGACGACGGCGAGCGTTCTTCGCGCATCGTGAGTGACGGTCGAGCCGGCCACGACGGGACGGGAGGTCGTGAGCACAGGCGGGGGTGCTGCGCTCAGAAGCGGGGTTGCCGCGGAGGCAGCGGACGGGAACGAGGCGGCCTTGGGGGCGGCATCGACGGCCGTGAGCGCTGCGCTCGCTTCGCGCACGGCAGCCTGCATCGCAAGCGCATCGGGATAGCGGGAGTGCTTGTCGAAGGCGAGGGCCCGATCGACGATGGCAGCGACGCGGGGATCGAGGTCGGGGACGACGCTGGAGATCGGCGGGGCGTGCTGGAGGATGGACCGGGCGAGGATCTCGTTGACCGTGGCGGCCTCGTGCACGAGGCGCCCGGAGAGCAGCTTGAACATCGTGGCGCCGACGGACCACAGGTCGGTTCGAGCATCGACCTCGTCGGTCAGGCCGCGAGCCTGCTCCGGTGCCATGTAGGAGGGGGTTCCGATGAGGGCCCCCGCACGCGTGGCCAGCGAGCCTGCGCCCGCTTCGCGCACACGCGCGATCCCGAAGTCCAGGACCTTCAGCGCGCCGCTCTTCTGCACGAAGATGTTCTCCGGCTTC
This sequence comes from Myxococcota bacterium, assembly GCA_022703255.1. Lineage (GTDB taxonomy): Bacteria > Myxococcota_A > Polyangia > Polyangiales > Polyangiaceae > JACRCQ01. The sequence goes on from JAKLDZ010000008.1 coordinate 5,919, forward strand.
AGATCGCGGTGGATGATGCCCTTCGCGTGGGAGCTGGCGAGGACGTCGAGCAACTGGTCGGCGATCGACAACACGCTTGTTGTCGACAGGCGGCCTCCCTCCCGCGCTTGCCAGGCGTCGAGGCTCTCGCCGTCGAGCAGCTCCATCACGATGAAGGTCGCGCCGTCTTCGGTCACGCCGTCGTCATCGATCCGGACGACGCCCGGGTGGTCGACCGTGTTTGCGGCGTAGCCTTCGCGCAGGAACCGGGCGCGGATTCCGGGGTCGAGGGAGAGCTCCGGGTGAAGGAGCTTGAGGGCGGCGCGCTTGTTGTTGCGGCAGTGGGTGGCAGCGTACACGACGGCCATGCCGCCGACGCCGACGACGCGGTCGACGAGCCACCTTGCGTTGATGGTGGTCCCCACGCGGGCCTTGGCACGCAGCAGGATCTCGTCTTCGGTCGGCATGTCCGGTGGGTCGAGGATAGCACGAGTCAGGCGGGGACCCGGTGGGAGCGGCGCGTGCGCAAGCGGTGTGCGGGAGAGGCTACTTGCACAATCCGCAGAGGTCCTGCGCGCCCATGACGCAACTGCCGGACCACTGGGTGTTGCAGCAGTACGAGTCGTTCGCGCAGACCTTCGCGGTGCACTCGTTGCACGACGGCTTCAGCGGTTCGCCCGACGTGCAGACGTCGTGCGTGCACCCGGAGCAGGCGCCGGTGACGCCCTGGCAGTCGTAGTCCTCGACGCCGCAACCGCAGTCGCACTTGCAGTCGCCGTACTTCGCGGCTTCGCAGGTCCAGCCGGAGGGAGCCGGGACGCTGAGGGAGCAGCCGCCTTCGGCGCCGGCGTCGGCAGCGTCGCAGCTTCCGCTGGCGAGCTCCCAGGACTGGTCGAAGAGCTTGAGGCTGGCGCTCGCGAGGGTCTTGTCGAGGATCGCGACCTTGCCGCCGAAGTTGCCTTCGATGCCGGCCTTGATGTCCCACTTGCACGGGGGCACCTCGACACCGGCGGAGACGTAGGGGCCGACGTTGATGAAGGGGCCGGCGACGTCGTAGAACATCAGCGCGAGCTCCGGCTTGAGGATGCACCGGACGCGCCCGCTCACCTTGCCTTCGAGGTTCGGTCCGATCGGCTGCCAACTGAAGCTCTGGGTGGCGACCTTGGACCAGTCCTTGTTCTGGTAGCGCGCGCCGATCGAGGTGGTGCTCGTCGCCGAGGCGCCGGCCTCGATCGAGAACTGCGCCTTGTCGGTCAGGTCGCAGGTGAGCTTGACGGAGAACCGGACGGTCTCCTCGATGGGGATGGGTCCGATGAACTGCGGGGGGAGCACGTAGGGCGGAGCTTCGAACACGGTGAGATCGACGAACTTCTCGCTCACGGCCATGGAGGAGCTGACCTCGAGGGCGAGGGCGACGTCGAGAGTGCCCGTGGCGATCGCGTGGAACTCCTTGACGGACATGAAGCCGAACTGCATGCCGATGTCGAACTTCGGGGTGAACTTCAGGTGTCCCTGGGAGACCTTGGCCTTGACGCCGAAGGTCGGGCTGTCGAGCACCTTGCCGCTAAGGCTGACCTCGCCGCCGAGCAGCCCGCCCATGCCCTGGGGCGACACGTTCTGGGTCACGACGGTCGCGGTCCTGCCCTGTACGATCGCCTCGGAGAGGGAAGCCTCCTCGGTGGTGACGACGATGGTGTCGCCGGCCTTGGCGACGGTCTTCACCTTGCGCAGGAAGCCGTAGGGGTTCTTGGAGTCGGCGGTGGTCGAGCGGCGTCCGACGATCACGTCACCGGCCTTGCGGTCGAGGAGGTCCTCGTTGCCGGCGGCGGGGAAAACGAGCTGGTTGGATTCGACGGCGACGGCATCGGACTGGGTGGTCGAGACGACGAAGGCGTTGTCAGCCACGACCGGGGGGATGTCGGCCGGAGGGGAGGACGATTCGGAATCCGAACAGCCGGAAGCGAGCACTGCCAGGACCGACAGGGAGAGCAGGCACCGACGGACGATGGGTCGCATGGGAACCTCCAGGCAGACGAGGGCCGATTCCTTGGAGGATACCGGATGACCGGGAGGAGCGCACGCACGGAGGCTTGGGCGAGCGTGAGATTCGGCGAGGAGAAGGTGAAGAGCGCGGACAGGTTCCCGGAAGAGGCCGGGGACTCAGGGGGCCGAGACGCTGGCAGGCGGGTGACTCGTGTGGAAGTCCATCGCTGTCCTGTGAAGGGATAGCAGCTCGTTGATCACGCGGATTCGCTCGTCGGCCTGCGGACGCTGGGTAGCCCAGCGTTGGAAGACCGCGACGAGGCGTCGCGCGTGGGAGAGCATGTCGCGGGCTTCGGGGTCGCCGTAGGATTCGAGCACGCGGACGAGGTCGGTGGCGATGTGCTCGAACACGGGGGAGGAGCGGGTGCCGTTGTCTTCCATGCGTTGGGAGTCCGGGTGCGGAGAGGCGTTGAAGCGGACGTGTCGTACAACGAAACGTTGGGCCGGGCAAGGTCGTGAACGGGGACATCACGAAAGGTTTTGGGCGTGTCCGGACGGGGCGAGAGGCTTTTTTCCTGGCCTCTTGAACGATGCCGCTCTATCTGGAGGGACCGCCCGCAGCCAGGCGTGCGGCTTGAGAAGGTGACGACCCGGAGGGAACAGCAATGGACGTATCCCACGAAGTACAACGGATGGTGTGCATCCATCGAGGGCCGAACAACGGTCCGGCGCCCATCCCAGAGGAAGGGCGGTGGGTGCAGGCTCGTGAGATCAAGGACATCTCGGGGCTCACCCACGGCGTGGGCTGGTGCGCGCCCCAGCAGGGCGCCTGCAAGCTCACCCTGAACGTCAAGCAGGGCATCATCGAGGAAGCCCTGGTCGAGACCATCGGCTGCACCGGCATGACCCACTCCGCCGCGATGGCGTCGGAGATCCTCCCGGGCAAGACCCTGCTCGAGGCGCTCAACGTGGACCTCGTGTGCGACGCGATCAACGTCGCCATGAGGGAGCTGTTCCTGCAGATCGCCTATGGCCGCACGCAGACGGCGTTCTCGGAGAACGGCCTGCCGATCGGCGCGGCGATGGAGGATCTGGGCAAGGGGCTGCGCAGCGTGACGGCGACCATGTACGGCACGACCCAGAAGGGGCCGCGGTACATGGAGATGGCGGAGGGGTACGTGACGAGGCTCGCGCTCGACGCCGACGACGAGATCATCGGCTACGAGTTCGTGAAGCTGGGGCCGATGATGGATCTCATCACCGCGGGCAAGGATCCGGCGGAGGCCTTGAAGAAGTGCACGGGGACGTACGGCAGATTTGCCGATGCCGTGCGCGTCATCAACCCGAGGAAGGAGTAGCACGCCATGGCACTGTTCGAAGGCTACGAGCGGCGCATGCCGCAGATCCTCCCGGTCCTGTCGCAGTACGGAATCGAAAAGATCGAAGACGCCTACGAGCTCTGCAAGAGCCGCGGAGTCGACGTGCACGCGATCGTCAAGGGTGTGCAGCCCATCTGCTTCGAGAACGCCTGCTGGGCGTACACGCTCGGCGCGGCGATCGGGTTCAAGAAGGACCAGAAGCGCGCGGCGGAGATCGCGAAGTCGCTGGGCGAAGGGCTGCAGGCGTTCTGCATCCCGGGCTCGGTCGCGGACGATCGCAAGGTGGGAATCGGCCATGGGAACCTCGCGAGCATGCTGCTGATGGAGCAGACGCAGTGCTTCGCGTTCCTGGCGGGGCACGAGTCGTTCGCGGCGGCGGAAGGCGCGATCGGACTGGCGCAGAGCGCGAACCGGGCACGCAAGCAGCCGCTGCGCGTGATCCTCAACGGGCTGGGCAAGGACGCCGCGCACATCATCAGCCGCATCAACGGCTTCACGCACGTGCAGACGCGCTTCGACTACTTCACGGGCAAGCTCGAGGTCGTCTGGGAGAAGGCGTACTCGAAGGGCGAGCGGGCCAAGGTTCGCTGCTATGGCGCCGACGACGTCCGCGAGGGCGTGGCGATCATGCACGCCGAGGGCGTGGATGTCTCCATCACGGGCAACTCCACGAACCCGACGCGCTTCCAGCACCCGGTCGCGGGCACCTACAAGAAGGAGTGCGTGGAGCAGAACAAGCGCTACTTCTCGGTCGCCTCCGGCGGCGGCACCGGCCGCACCCTGCACCCCGACAACATGGGCGCAGGACCGGCCTCCTACGGCATGACCGACACGATGGGTCGCATGCACTCCGACGCCCAGTTCGCGGGATCGTCGTCCGTGCCGGCCCACGTCGAGATGATGGGACTCATCGGCATGGGCAACAACCCCATGGTGGGAGCCTCCGTCGCTGTCGCCGTCGCCGTGGAAGAAGCCCAGCGCAAGAGCTGACCCCTGGCCCCGTCACTCGCCCCCCCATCACTCGCCCTCTTGCTCACCCCGGATTGAAGTCCGGGTCCATTGCCCCTCAGAAGAGACGACGGACCAGGCCCGCCCCCCAAGCGGGGCGGGCTCTCACTCTTTCCTTCTCCCCCTCTCCCTCCATCTGACAGTCCGGAGGGTCAATCCCGCCTGCGCCTGAGAAGCCCGAGCACGAGCGCCCAGGCGAGCGCCCCTGCCCCGGCGCTGGAACGTCCCGGGACACTGCAGGAGCAGCCGCCATCGTCGGAGGCTGCTTCCTCGGGCTCCGGCGGCTCCGCTGCATCGCTGCCGGAATCGCCCGCATCCGTCGTCGCCCCCGCCTCGTGGTCCACCACCGCGTCCACCCCTGCGGCGTCTGCCACCGCGGAATCACCGGCCGGCGCATCCGTCCCCGCATCCTGCTCCGCTGCGCACGGCCCCCCCGTGATGTTCACCTGGATCGCATCCCAGCGGGACACGTTGCCCGCCGTAGCCGTGACGGTGAGCGCGTGCAGCCCCGGCTTCACGCTGCTGGTGTCGATCGTGGCCGTGTAGACCCCTTTCGGATCCGCAGCCGCAGCCATCGGCCCGATCGTCGAACCGTCGAGCGCGAAGGTCACCGAGGAGACTGGCTCTGCGGCGAGCACCAGGGCCCGCACCGGGTTGTCCTTGTTCGGTCCGCAGACATCGTACGCATAGGGGTTCTTCTGGGCGCCGTACTCCACGGCATCGCCCGGGTAGGCCACGCCTTTCTCCGTGCCCGCGGGAATCCCGCCGCCCTGGAGGTTGACGTCGACCGGTGCGGTGATCGCCACGAAGGGCCAGGGGTTCGTGGTGTCGGTCACGCGGTACACGACCGCGTTGTGGTCGACGATACCGACGCCGATGTTGCTCGCGTACTTGGTCGCGTCGAAAGCGTCGATGGAGCTGCGATCGACGGAAGGAGCATGTCCTAGGGAGCTGATCTGGAAGGTGACGAGGTTGCCCTGCAGGGACTCCTTGAACTGGTGGACGTGCCCGTGGAGGTAGAAGGCGCCGGCGTCTTCGAGGAGGGGCACGACCTCGGCGACGTTGTCCGGGGGGTTGTCGGCGCCGCCGATTCCGAGCTGGGTCTGCGCATCGGTGGCTCCGCGCGGCACGAGGTGGTGGTGGGCGAAGGCGAACACGAGCTGTGCCGACTTGTGGGCCTGCAGTCCGGCGGTCAGGTCCTCGACGTTGGTGAACGACGGGTTGCCGAAGGTGAAGGGCTTGTCGTATGTGCCCGCGCTGTTGAGGCCCACGAAGTAGTAATCGCCCAGGGAGGTGGTGACCGTGGTGTCGCTGAACAGCGTGCCCGTCGCCTGCCCCTGCAACGAGTTCGCCAGGAAGTGGGTCAGCCCGTTGTCGCCGTAGCCGTCGTGATTGCCCGGGACGTCGAAGAACCAGGTCGGCTGCACGTTCGCGTCGTCGAGGATCCCCTTGTAGATGTCCCACTCCGCCTGGTCCTGTCCCGAGGTCGGGATGCCCGCCAGCGTGCCGTCCACCAGATCGCCCGAGACGAGCACCAACTGCGGCTGCATGACTTGAACCGCGTCCTTCACGAGGAACTTCAGGTGCTCCGACTGCGCGAGCGCGTTCGTGTCGACGTGCAGATCCGACACGTGCAAGAACCAGAAGATCCCCTGGGTGTCGCCGGCGTAGTAGCGCGACATCGGCCCCCCGGCACCGGCAGGAGGCGTCGAGAGCAGAGCACCCAGGAGACACGCGGAGGCAAGGAAGGGACGACGCATGGACAGCCTGCTTTCGGTGAGTTCGGCAGGCTAGATGGTGGCAGGCGGAGCGGGCTTGATCAACCTCGCAAGGTGTGGAGCCGGACAACTTGCGCGAGGAGTCCCGAGCGCAACTCGAGCCGGCGGGCCGGCCGCGGTCACGGAGAGCCGGGGGCGGAGCGGGTCCGAGGCGCCAGCGTCACATCGCCATGCCAGGCCATTCCGAGTCGTCCGTTGTGCGCCTCGACCAGGACGGCGCGCTCCGCTTTCGGAACGCTCTCGACCTGCTGATACAAGTCGCTGTCGACCCGCAAGGTCAGCGTCTGCTCTCCGGGGCGCCAGGACTTGACCTCGAGGTGGTAGGAGGTCGAGTCGCCGTGGGAGACCCGCATGTCGACCACCGGGAGGAGAATCGGCTCGGGCATCGAGGTATCGAGTCCGCAGTTGACCGCCACGGCGATGGCCACGAGGAGGAAGACCGGACCGGTGACGATACCGATTCTCCCGATGGCTTCGAAGGGGTGAATGCGAAGCCTGCGTGAGCCGCCGATGCGTTTCCTGATCTGCAAGAGGAATCCGATGCCTCCCGCGACGGTTCCGACGGCGATTCCGATGACGGGAAACCAGAAGTCGATCAGGTTCCAGAAGACCATCTCGAGAGAGAACGCGACGAGTGCCAGGACTTCGAGCGCAAAGGCAGCGATCCAGAGGGCCATCTTCGCCGGGGTCGGGGGCTGTGGCGCTGCGCCGCGCGGGCCGGCATCTTCGGGTGGGGCCGCGTTGGGAGGGATCAAGGGGCCCGTGGAAAACGACTGTTCCATGGCTCGAGGCGTACAGCGGCTGATCCGAGGAAGCAATCCGCGCCGAGTCGGTCTCAGGGCCGAGAGGATCCCGCTTCTCAGCGGCGACCCGTCCCCGTAGACTGGCCCGTAGACGCTGTTCCGAAAGGCAGGAGGCTCCCGATGGCTGCGCTCGCATTCGCGGTCGTGCTGTATGGATTGACGCTCGCGATCTTCTTCGTCGATCGAGCGATTCGCGCCCGGCGCGGCGGGCTCAACCCCTACCATGAGCCGGAAGTCGGGACCGTCGTCCTGCTCTGCTTCCTGCTGAACCTGGCCTGCCTGCCGTTCTACTTCGCCAAGACCCGCGGGGGCGCGCTCGGCGTCGTCATCGGGATCGCTGCCTTCATCGGCGCGTTCATTGCCGCCTTCATGGCGGCGTTCATGGTGGGATTCATCTCGGCCCTGGTGGGGTGACGCGCTACTGCAGGAGACCCGAGGCCTCGACGACGCGGGCGACGCGGTCTCCGCAGCGCAGAGAGGGAGAAGCCGCGACGGCGGAGCGAACGATGGCGAAGGCCACGACGTGATCCGGCAGCAGGGCGGAGGAGTGACAGGAGCGGACCGAGCCGACGAGCTCGCCCGATTCGGAGGCGACCTCGGCGCCGTCGGCCACGGGGTCGGCGCCCTGCAGGACGAGTCGCACCAGCTTGCGCGGAGGCTTTCCGCGGGAGCGCATCTTCACGACGACCTCCTGGCCCAGGTAACACCCCTTGTTGAAGTCGATGGCGTGCTGATCGAGTCCGGCCTCCTCGGCATAGGTGCTCTCGCCGAACTCGATGCCGAAGCGTTGGATTCCGAGATCGAGGCGAATGCGATCGAAGTCCTCGAGAGTGGCAATCACGACCTCGGCGCCGCTGGAGCCGAGTCGGTCGAGCAGGGCCGCCCGGGAGGACTCCAGTGAGGTGAGCAGGGTCGCGGGGAATCCGAAGTGACGGAACGAGGCCGACGCGTCGGGGAGGGTTGCGGCCTTGGGGCCATAGGCAACCATCCAGGACATGGGATCGGGAGCGACGACGATCTCGGCGTCCTCCATGATCAGGTATCGATCGAAGTGCGCGAGCAGGCTCTCGCGTCGGGCCGCATCGACGGCGACGAAGATGCGGTCCTCGGCCGCGGACACGAGCACTTCGGACAGGACACGCCCCTGCTTGTCGAGGGCGAGGCCGGCGGCCACTCTCCCGGGCGAGATCTTGGAGACGTCGCAAGTGAGCAGTGCGTTGAGCCAGGAGGCGCGATCGGGACCGGAGACGACGAGGGAGGAGAGGTCGGAGCGATGGACGACGAGTGCGCCGTGGGAGAAGGCGAGGAAGGGGTCGGACATGGCCGACAGTGTGTAGGTCCGGGGGCGAAGAGCGCAAGCCTGGGAGGGAGCTGCCGTTGGTTACTGGACGAGGTCCTTGAGGGACTTGACGGCGGAGGCGCGGATCTTCTTGGAGGCGGGTTTGCCCTGGATGAGCATGGGCTGTTTGGTGAAGGGGTTGATGCCCTGGCGGTCCTTGGTGGCGGGTTTCTTGACGGCCTTGAGCTTGACGAGGCCGGGGACGACGAACTCGCCGGGCCCCTTGGAGCCGAGCTGCTTCTGGGCGAGGGAGGCGAGGGCGTCGAGGAGCCTGGCGACGGCTTTCTTGTCGAGGGCGGTGTCGGTGGCGAGCTCCGTCACGACCTGGGCTTTGGTGAGCTTCTTGGGTGCAGATGCTGGTTTCTTGTCGACCATGGGACGGAGCCTCCGATTGGATAGGGCCATGGAGAGCGCGCGGAGCGAGCGCCGCGCGGTACAACTCCCTCGTATGTGCGCACGATGCGAACGGCCTCTGGGTTCGCACACAAGCGACCTTGGGATCAAGCGCGAAATGGGATGATCGAGTGAAAAGGTGCGAGAAACACCGAGAGACAGAGAGGCTCAGACCGGGTCGGTGCTGACGTAGGGGGGGACGGAGACGGAGACGGGCTTCACGCGCCAGATGTCCTCGGCGTACTGGCGGATGGTGCGATCGGAGGAGAAGCGGCCCATGAGCGCGGTGTTGCGGGCCGCGGCGCGCGCCCACCAGTCCCGGTCCAGCCACGCTTCTTCGACGCGTCGCTGGCACGCCAGATAGGAGCCGAAGTCCGCCATCACGCGGAAGGGATCCGCGGAGAGCAGGTTGTCGGTCAACGGACGGAACAGGTTGCGCTCCTCGAACGAGAAGAAGCCCGAGGCGATGAGGTCGATGACCTCCTGCAGCTCGGGGTTCGTCTCGTAGTAGTGCCGCGGGTCGTAGCCGTCCTTGCGCGTGCGCTCGACCTGCTCGGCGGTCATACCGAACAGGAAGAACCAGTCGGGGCCGACAGCCTCGCGGATCTCGACGTTGGCGCCGTCGAGGGTGCCGATGGTGAGAGAGCCGTTGAGGGCCAGCTTCATGTTGCCCGTGCCGGAGGCTTCCATGCCGGCAGTGGAGATCTGCTCGGAGAGGTCGCAGGCAGGGATCATGCGTTCGGCGAGGGAGACGCGGTAGTTGGGGACGAACTTGACGGACAGTCCGTGGACGGAGCGGTCCTGGGCGATGGTGTCAGAGACGGCGTTGACGAGGCGGATGATGAGCTTGGCCATGAAGTAGCCGGGGGCCGCCTTGCCGCCGAACAGGAAGGTGCGCGGGACTTTGACCGAGGACGGGTCCTTGCGGGCGCGCAGGTACAGGGCGATGACGTGCAGGATGTTGAGCTGCTGGCGCTTGTACTCGTGGATGCGCTTGATCTGCATATCGAGCAGGGAGTCGGGGTCGAACGAGTAGCCGATGGCACTCCCCAGGTGGTTGGAGAGCGCGACCTTGTTGTCGCGCTTGATCTGCATGAAGCGCGCGCGGAACGACGCGTCTTCGATCGCCGGGAGCAGCTTCTCGAGCTCGTCGAGGTTGCGGGTCCACCCCGGGCCGACGTGCTCGGTCAGCAGCCTGGCGAGGGCGGGGTTGCACTGCAGCAGCCAGCGCCGAGGGGTGACGCCGTTGGTCTTGTTGGAGAACTGCTCGGGACGCAGCTCGAAGAAGTCGCGGAAGACGTCGTGCTTGAGGATCTCGGAGTGCAGCGCGGCGACTCCGTTGATCGAGTGCGAGCCCGCGATGGCGAGGTTGGCCATGCGGACCTTCTTCTCGTGGCCTTCCTCGATGAGGGACATGCGCTGCAGCCGCGCGAGCTCGTTGGGCCAGCGCACCAGCACCTCGCGCAGGAAGCGGCGATTGACCTCGTAGATGATCTCGAGATGACGCGGCAGCAGGCGCCCGATGAGCTCCACCGACCAGCGCTCGAGCGCTTCGCTCAGCACCGTGTGGTTGGTGTAGGCGATGGTCGCGCGCGTCACGCTCCACGCCTTGTCCCAGTCGAAACGGTGCTCGTCGACCAGCACGCGCATCAGCTCCGCCACCGCGATGGCGGGATGGGTGTCGTTGAGCTGAATGGCCACCTTGTCGCCGAGGTTCTCCAGGGAGGGGTTGCGGGCGAGATGACGACGGATGATGTCGACGATGGCGCAGCGGACGAAGAAGTACTGCTGCTTGAGGCGCAGCTCCTTGCCGAGCACGGTCTTGTCGTTGGGGTACAGGACCTTGCTGATCACCTCCGACTCGTTCTTGTCCTGCACGGCGCGCTCGTAGTCGCCGTCGTTGAACACGGACAGGTCGAACTCCTCGCTCGCGGAGGCTTGCCAGAGGCGCAGGGTGTTGACGGTCTCGTTGCCGTAGCCGGCGACGGGAGTGTCGAAGGGGACGCCGACGACGGCCTGGGTGTCGACCCAGCGGGCGCGCCACGCTCCGGCGTCGTCGTAGTAGTGCTCGGAGCGACCGTAGAAATGCACGTGCACCGAGCGTTCGGGACGTCGGATCTCCCAGGGATTTCCGTGCTTGAGCCACTCCTCGGGGCGCTCGACCTGGGCGCCGTTGCGGATGACCTGCTCGAAGATCCCGAACTGGTAGCGGATGCCGTAGCCGTACCCGGGCAGCGACAGCGCTGCCATCGAGTCGAGGAAGCAGGCCGCGAGCCGTCCGAGACCGCCGTTGCCGAGGCCCGCGTCGCTCTCGCTCTCGAGGACGTCGTCGAGCGCGACGCCGCGTGCTGCGAGCACCTGCTTGACCGAGTCGTAGATCCCGAGGCTGATGAGGTTGTTCGCGAGGGCGCGGCCCATCAGGAACTCGGCAGACAGGTAGTAGACCCGCTTGGGGTCCTGCTCGTAGTAGGTCTTCTGGGTCTCGATCCAGCGTCGCACGAGACGGTCGCGCGAGGCGTACGCCACGGACATGAACAGGTCGTGTGCGGTGGCCGTCGCGAGGGTCTTGCCTCGCGTGTAGTACAGGTGATCCAGGATCGCCCTGTCGAGAACCACCGGAAGCATCCCCGTGCGATCGTCTTCCACCCGGATCCGAGGACTGCTGCTGTCCACGCTGGTCGTCATCCCGCGCCTCCTTGGTTGGCGACGACACGCTAGAACACAACGGGGCGGGAGCGGAAGCAGGAAGCTCAGGGAGGGGAAAGAGGTCCGGTGCAGCGGGGAAGACGGCCCAAGCGTGCGTCTACTGCGGGAAGCCGCAGCACGAGTCTTCGCAGGAGATCGGCCCGCCGCCGGAGCCGCCGGCGGTGCCACAGCCCATCGATGAAGCCGAGCCGCCCGTGTACTCCGTGCACTCGCAGCTGAAGCTCGAGCCGTAGAGCTTGCAGTCGGTGGCGTACGTCGAGCCGTTGTTGCAGCTCCACTTGCACATGCAGCCGTTCGGCGTGTTGCTGCAGGACTTCTCCGAGCAGGTGAACACCGGCTCTCCGGGCCAGCACAGGCCATCCGACGCGCAAATCGTGCCCGCCGGACAACCCTGGCTCCAACACGGCTGGGTCTTGCAGGGATCCACGCCGTTCGCGCAGAGCCATCCGGCGACGCAACCCTGGGCATCGTAGTAGGGGGCGCCCCCGCACCAGTTGCACGAAGGCAAGGGAGGACAGGGATTGCCGCCCGCGCCCCCGACACCGCCGCCCGAGCCGGCCCAGCCGCCCTGAGCCCCCGCGCCCGCGACGCCGCCGGTGCCGATCCAACCGCCCTGCCCGCTTGCGCCGGCGGTGCCACCGCCGGTGCCGATCCAGCCGCCCTGACCGCCTGCGCCCGCGGAGCCACCGACGTTCTCCTTGCCGGCGCCACCAGCGGCTCCGGCTTCGCCGGCGTCCCCTCCCCCTTCGACGACGCTTCCGCCGCACGCGGCGAGGAGGAGACCGAGCGAGAGAGCGAAGGCGTATCTGCGGTGGTTCATGCCGGAAGTACAGCACCAAGTCGGAGATTGGGCCAACTCGATTTCGCGTCGCGCTTGCATCGCCAGCACAGTTGGACCAGCCTCCGACCCCGGAGAGCTTGGAGAGAAACTATGAAGCGTGCGGGCTGGGTGATTGGGGTTCTTCTTGGAATCGCCGCGGGCTGCGGGGGTGACGAATTCGATGACGTGACCGCGGGGGAAGCCGGCGCGAGCGGAGAGGGGGGCGCGGGCGGAGGCGGTGCGGGCGAAGCGGGGACAACCGACGGGGGAGCGGGCCAAGGGGGCAAGGGCCAGGGAGGTCAGGGGCAAGGAGGGAAGGAACAGGGAAGCGCAGCGACCTGCCCGACGGGCTCCGCGGACTGCGACAAGAATGCAGGCAACGGCTGCGAAGTGGACCTCACGTCGGACGATGCCAATTGCGGAGCATGCGGCAAGGCCTGCACGGGAGGCGCGCACACCGGCGCGTCGTGCGAAGCCTCGGTGTGCAAGCAGACGTGTGACACGGGATACGACGACTGCGACGAGGACTTCGCGAACGGCTGCGAAGCCGATCTGAAGGGCGATCCGTCCACGTGTGGGAAGTGCGCGCCGTGCGCGCAGTACCCGAACGAAGTCCCTTCGTGCGCTGCGGGGCAGTGCGAGTATGCCTGTCAAGCGGACTATGCGGACTGCAATGGAGAGCTCCCCGACGGGTGCGAGAAGCACCTGCCGGACGACGTCGCGAACTGCGGCTCTTGCGGGCACGTGTGCGGTGCGCAGCACGCGACTGCGTCGTGCGAGGCGGGCAAGTGCGAGATCGTGTGCGAGGCGGGGCACGCCAACTGCGACGGTATCGACGAGAACGGGTGCGAGACGGACCTGACGGGAAACACGAACTGCGGCGCCTGCGGACACGACTGCAAGGCCGGCCAGTGCAACGGCTCGATGATGTGCGACCCGATCCTGCTGGGCGAGACGAACACCGCCGGGTCGATGCTCACCATGGACTCGTCCACGCTGTACTGGAAATCCTACGATTCGATCACCTCGCACTTCGCCGTCGTGAAGCTCTCCAAGGGCGGCGGGACGGTGGGCACCGTAGGCTATCCCTCGGGCGACGACTTCGGCGGAATGGCGCCGGGCGACGACGGAATCTTCCTCTCGATGAACTGGAATGGGGCGTTGTACCTGTTGGAATTCTCGAGCGAGCAGCTTGCGACGAAGTCGGTGCCGACCGGGGTGCAATACGGGCACGACGTAGTGCGCACGTCGCAATGGGTCTTCTGGGTCGCATCGGGTGGCGGCACGCAGAAGCTGTTCCGGGCTCCGCACGCCGGCGGATCGCCCACGCTCGTGTGGAGCGAAGCGGTAATCCAATCCGTCGCCGCCGACGATCAGTCGGTGTACTGGGCGAACAACTCCAAGGGAGAAATCCGCAGCGTGAGCCACAACGGCACCGACGCGAAGACGGTGGGCCTGGGGGCGGTGGGGGCGACCTCGCTGACGCACCACGGCACGAAGCTGTACTGGGCCACGGGCAATGGCGGCACGGTTCTCTCGGTGGACAAGGGCGGCGGCACGCCCACGGTGCTCGTGCCGAACGGAGGGACGCCCGTGTGGGGCGCGACGTCGGACGCCGGCCACGTGTGGTACTGGTCGGGCAACGAGATCCGCCGCGTGCCCAACACCGGAGGGACGCCGATGACGATGGCGGTCGGACAGAAGGACTTCTCCGGGATGGTGAGCGACGGGGAGTACCTGTACTGGCTGAGCATGAGCAACGACGTGACGAAGGCCTACAAGATCGCCGCCGGCCCCTGAGCCCTCACTCCTCTCCGCCCGATCTCCTTTGCAGCTTGCGTTCCCCCCGGCGTCGCTTGTCCTCGATTCGGCGCCGCACCGATCCGCGCGTCGGGCGCGTCGGCCTTCGCACCGTCGGAACCACCATCGCGCGTGCGATGAGGTCGCGAACCTTCTCCCGCGCGTCCTGCAGGTTCACGAGCTGATCGCGCGTGCGGCTGCTCGTGACCAGCAGCTTGCCCTCGGCATCGAGCCGCGTGCGCGCAAGAACCAGGAGCCGGGCGCGAGCGGCTTCGTCGAGTCCTTCGATCCGGGACAGGTCCACCCTGAGGAGGATCTTCGAGGCGACCTTGTTGACGTTCTGGCCGCCGGGTCCGGGGGAGCGGACGGCGGACACCTCGATGGCGTCGGGGGGCACGAAGACGGCGAGGGAGACGAGGATCGGGTCCTGCACGGGAGAGACGATAGCATCCGGCGACCCGATGCTCCCGCCTTGTGGTAGCGTTTCGCCCCTACGAGGACAGGGAGCGCCATGGCCGACCAACCGCAAGCGAGTACCCACGAGAATCGTCAGGGGGCGTCGGGATCGACGCCGCAGGTTCGCATCGACGAGATGGCGATGCTGTTGAGGCTGCCGGTCGCCGACGGGGTGCGGTTCGAGCTGAAGCCGGCGCGCATGCTGACGGCGGCCCACGATCCGACCTTGCCGGTGTTCGACGGGTGGACCTCGACGGCGGAGATGGTCGTGCGCGTGTCGGGGCTGTGCGACGCACCGTTCACGGCGGGGCTCGACTTCGACGGAGCGAAGCTCGGCAGTCCGCAAGAGGCGACGGTCGTGCGGACGTCGTCGGGGCACCTGCACTTCACGCTGGAGCTGACGGTGCCGTTGAAGCACCTCGCGGCCTACGTGGGGCGCGAGGTGAAGGTGGGCCTGGCGATGCACCCGGCCGGGCGCACGCTGCGTCTCGCGAAGCTGTCCCTGGCGTTCTTCCGCTCGCAGGGCCCGCAGATCGCCTCCCTGGACCTGCGCGAGTGCACGGACGCGGAGCTGTTCGACGCGCCGGAGCGCAGGCTGTTCGACCTGCAGAATCCCGAGGAGGGAATGTGGGCCGGCACCGGCAAGTGGAAGCTGCGTCTCGCGGCGGAGTGGGCGCGGGCCGGCGACGGCTATGTGCTCGATCCGAAGCCGTCGCACGTGCTGCATCGATGGCAGCGCGCGAACGACGAGACCGACGTCGTCTACGAGGATCCGTCGCAACGGGGCACCGGCGCGACCACGGAGCTGGTGCTGACATTCGACAGCTCGCACAAGGGGGTCGGTGAGATCCCGCCGGAGGGCAAGGACGTCCCGATCGATCTCATCGTGGAGCACCCGTTGACCTTCGCGGATCGCGCGTGCGTGCTGTCGTGGCACGCGTCGCTGCCGATCCGGCTGCGCGATCCAGTGCCGATGCTCAAGACCTTCCAGCGGCTGTCGGCGGTCGGGATCGACTTCGGCACGACGGCGAGCGTGGCGGCATTGCACCACAAGGGGTATCGATCGCTGCTGCGCCTCGGGCCTGCGGGCAACACGGCGGAGAACCCGACCTATCTGCTCATCGAGGACCACGAGCGACTGTGGACCGAGATGGGGAGCAGCCGGCGGTTCCCGTGCGTGCTCGGGCTGGTGCGCGGAAGCCACGCGGCCTACGACCGGATGGTCGAGTTCCCGAGCGCGGTCGTCGGCGAGCTCAAGAGCCTGCCGGGTCGCGTGATGACCCTCGATCAGTCGCCGCAGCTTCGGGACCGGGACAAGCAGCGGGACTTCCTGCTCGACGAAGGTCGCGTACGGATCCTGATCCGGACCTATGCCTACCTGCTCGGCAGGGCGATCAACCGTCCGGGCCAGGACGTGTACCTGCACTACTGGCTGACCCATCCGGCGAAGTACGACCGGCGCATCAGGGAGCTGCTCGAGGAGGAGATCCGCGCGGGCATCCTGATGAGCATTCCCGAAGGAATTGCGGCGTCGGACGTGCTCGTGTCGATGCGGGCGAGCGAGCCCGAGGCGTTCGCCGCAGAGGTGTGCCCCGAGCTGGCGGCGATGCCGGAGCTCGAGCCGCTCGTTTCGAAGTGGGGCGAGCTGCGGTTCGCGGTCTTCGACTTCGGCGGCGGCACGCTCGACATCGCGTGCGGCCGGTTCCGTCCCGCGACCGATCAGGAGCAGCAGGAGTCGGGCGCCTCGACGGTAGTGGAGACGTTGCAGGTGGGAGGGGACGAGGATCTGGGCGGGGACTATCTGACGCACGAGCTGGTGTGGTTGACGCACCAGTACGAGAAGTTCCTGCCGGAGATGGAGGACAAGGAGGTGCCGATGATGCGTCCGGCGACGGTGCCTCCGAACAACCTGGCGAACAAGCCGCACCTGTACAAGCGGAGCCTGGCGGGGCGTCAGAACCGCGTGCGGTTCCAGCGGGAGCTGGGGCTGGAGGACGTGAAGCGCGGGCCGCAGAATGCCCCGAAGCGCGTGGAGGATCTGGTGGCGGCGCGTCTGGACGGCGGCGATGCGCACCTGCAGTCGCTGCGCAGCGACGTGCCGGGGCTGCACGCGCAGCTCAAGGGGCACCTGCAGACGCGCATCCGGGATGGCGTGAAGCTGCTGGACAGCATGCTGCGCAACACCTCGTGGGGCTGCGAAGGGGGATGGCGCGAGCAGGGCGTCGTGATCCTGCTCGCAGGCAACTCGTCGCGCAGCGAGTTCGTCGAGAAGGTCCTCGCCGAGGAGCTGCACGTGCCCGACCTCAAGGTGTGGCGTCCGGGATCGAGCACGCGCTTCCAGCAGGTGGTGCTCTACGAGACCCAGCCGCGGCTGGAGCGCGGGGTCACGATCGTGGGGGTCACGCCCAAGACCGCGACCGCGCTCGGAGCGTTGAAGATCGCGAACCACGAGGTGCACCTGGTGCGCAGGGCACAGGGATTCAGCTACTTCCTGGGAGATCTGCGCGGCTTCCCTCCCAAGTTCGTCGCCCTCGTCCCCATGGGCGCCCCCACCGCGAACCCCGCCGAGCTCGGCGATCACTTCGTCGCCTTCGGCACCTGGGACTCGCAGAAACCGCTTCGGGTCGCGAAGGATTACGTGCCCGGCACGATGACCTCCAACGATCCGAGGCTGTCGCTGGTGCCCACCGGGCTGCCCCCGGGCGCCCAGGGCAAGCTGTACGTCTGCGTGGTGAGCCCCGAGGAGATCGCGCTGCACCTGGAGCGCGAGGGGGCGGAGCCGCTGAAGACGACGCTGAACCTGGCGAAGTACATGAGCTGAGCGACGAGCACGACGACGACGACAAGGTTCCAGCAAGGCGCAGGAGAGAGGCAAAATGTGGAGTCCCGAGAGCCGGAAGAGGAATGCCGAAGAGCTACGCAAGGTCGCGGACAAGCTGTTGCGGTATCGGCAGCTCGCCGATCGGTTCACGGGCTACTTCCAGGCCGAGAGCGACAATGCGCGGCTGCTCAAGCAGGTCAGGACGAAGCTGGATGACCTGCGGGCGCGGGCGACGGATCGGGAGAAGCGTCTCGCCAAGGGGGTGGTGAAGATCGGGGTGGTCGGCCTCGAGAAGCAGGGCAAGAGCGCGTTCCTGTCGGCGTGGCTCAAGAGCGAGAAGCTGCTGCCGAGCGAGGCGGAGCGGTGCACGTGGAGCACGACGGTGGTGGAGCCCGGGGAGCCGGGGCAGTTCCACGCGATCGTGAACTACTACACGCCGGAGGACTTCAAGGCGCGGATTGCGAGCTACTTCGACGCGCTGCAGCCGGGGAGCGCGGATCGCTGGGCCGGGCTCAACGCCGCCGAGATCCTGCGTCTGCGCGCGGCATTCAGGGAGCGCGAGGGCTACGAGGTCGACGATCCGGATCGCGCGGGGCGTCGGGAGCACGTGGCGCTGGCGGAGCTGCAGGACATCGCTGCGGGGCTGTCGGAGATCAAGGCGCGGCTGGGCAAGGAGCCGGAGCGGATCGAGGCCTCGAGCATCGACGATCTCGCCGACAAGATCCGCCCGTACATCGCCCTCAAGGACACGCTGCACGGCAATCGCCCCTACCCCGGCGTGCGCGCCGTGCGCGAAGTGGTGGTCGTGATCCCGGTGGCCGCGGCCATGCCCGGCGTGGTGCTGATGGACCTGCCGGGCATCGACGCCCCCTCGGACAAGGCGAGGCGCGACACCGAAGACGCCCTCACGCACGAGGTGGACGTCACGATCTTCATCAAGGACGTCACGCGGCCCTCGCTGGTGCGCAACGAGATCGACCTGCTGCGGACCGCGCAGTCGGCGGACCGGAGCATCTCGCTGAAGGACCGGATGTTCGTGGTGCTCACGAAGTCGGACCTGTTCGATCACCCCGACGAGAACGGCAACTGGCACTGGTCGCTGGCGGCGCGCAACTTCAAGGAGCAGGGAGTCGATCGGATCTTCCCCTACTCGAAGGTGTGGGTGCACCAGGGCGTGGACCTGGAGCACCCGGTGGCGCGTCAGCTCATGGACTTCTACGGCTCCACGGTGCCGGTCCACGGGCTCGAGAAGCTCCAGGCCGCGATCGAGCGCTACCTGTCCACCGACGTCGAGGCGCTCGACAAGAAGGTGACCGATCAGGTGCGCCAGGAGTTCGGGGAGCTCGAGGCGCAGCTTCGCGGCGCCCTGGTGTCGGTGAAGGACGGCCTGTCCGATCGGGAGTTCGATCGGAGGGCGGAGCAGGAGTTCGATCAGCTCTGGGAGCACATCCTCGCGGGCGAGGACCCGGTGGGGTTGCTGCCCGAGATCCGCAAGCGGCTGAGCGCGTTCATGGACTTCGAGATGAGCGATCAGCAGCGGATGGCGCGCGCCACCAAGGCCGACGAGCGCATCAAGGAGATCCGCAAGGAGCTGCTCAGCCGGCTGACACCCGAGGAAGCGGAGGCGAAGCGTCGCCAGATGCCGAGCCCCGGGCTCATGAACGAGACCGCGGTCGAGATCGAGATGCGCAAGCAGATGCGCGAGCGCGTGGCTTCGCGGATCGCCGGCCTGGGCGAGGACTTCCGCAACACCGCCCGGGAGAGCATCGAGCGGATGCTCCTCGAGATGTTCGTCAAGGCCGTCTACGAAGCGGGACGCCTGGAGGTGCTGCTGCCGTCGGGCAAGTTCCTCGTCGAGCGGATCGACGCGCTGGGGCGATCTGGGCACGTGTCCGAGAGCGTGGTGCGCTACCAGAATCAGGAGATGGCCAAGGCCGACGTGGCCTTCGAGGTGCTGTCGCGCTACTTCGCGCGACAGATCATCGACATCCTCGACGCGACGGATCCCGGGGATCGGGAAATGCGCGAGAAGGAGATGCGGGGCCTCGAGCAGTTCTTCGGGATGGGGATCGCGGACAAGGCGCAGCAGCGAGCGGACGGCGTGCTTGCGACGGTGAAGGCGAAGGTGGGGCTGGGGGACAAGGACGCGGCGCAGGCGCCGGTGGCCACGAACAGCTTCCCGTCGGGCGGAGCGGCGAGCTTCCCCATGGCCCCCGCGCAGCCGGTGCGCAAGGAGGCGCCGAAGGACGAGGCCGCGCCGGCAAGGGAGAAGGACGACTATCCGACGACCACGCGCGACTGGAACAAGATGCTCGCGCGCGTGCGAGCCGACGTCGAGCGCATCTGCAGCTTCCTCGAGGCGCTCGCGAAGCACCCTCGCGGCCTGCAGAAGTACCACGAGGAGGCGGTCCGGACCGTGCACGACTCGTGGCTCGATCGCGAAGGCGAGCAGTCGTTGCGTCGATGGGTCCGCTCCGAGTGCGCGCGGATTTGGCCGCACAAGTTCGCGGCGATCGAGGCCGAGAAGGATCGCGCGCAGTCCGACATCCGCGCCCTCGAGGAGCTGTTCGGCGCCCAGGAGTCCCATGCGCCAGCGCCTGCCGCGAAGGCTGCTGACAAGCCCGCCCGGGCCGGAGGTTGACGATGGTGTACGAGCTCGGTCCGCTCAAGAGCTACGTCCGCTTCTACCTGACGGTCGTGAACCAGCTGCAGAGCTCCTGGGACACGCTGGGAGAGACGCACGAGGCGATGCGACAGACGATGGCCCCGTTCGCGGAGCCGCTTGCGCCCCTGCAGAACGCCAGCGTGGCTGCGTCGCAGGGCCCGTCTCCGCAGCGCCCAGCCGCGCTCGCAGCGCTGTGGCGCCCGCAGGATCGCTCGGAGCTCGAGGGGCTGCTCGACGTCTACGAGGTCGTCGGGCGCTTCTCGTTCCAGGGGCAGGACAACGACAACCTGGCGCGGGTGCAGGCGGTGGTGAGCGGAGCGCGCAACGAGATCGCGCAGCAGCGCATGCGCCTGAGCGATCTCGCGAAGCTCCCGGCCGTGGCGACGACGGCGTCGGACCGGCTCGCTGCGGAGGAAGCGCGCATGGCAGCGCAGCGCAAGTCCGACAAGGTCGCGGCCTTCACGCCGCTGGTGCAGGTTCTCCAGCAGCGGGGCAAGCAGACCATGGACGCGGTGCGCGGGGTGCCGCTGCCGGATCTGCAGAACTACGAAACCGCGGCCGACGACTACCTTCGCTTCGTGGTGCGACTCGATCAGGTCTACCAGACCTGTCTGCCGTACCTGCGCAAGGCGCTGTCGGACCTGTACCAGTTCGCAGGTTGCGAGGTGCCGCAGTCGTGGCCCGACACGCTGCCCATGCAGCGCGAGATCCCCCAGGAGCTCGTGTCGGTTCCGCCGGCAGACTCCCCCGATCTGCAGCGGGCCACCTCGGGTCGCGAAGCGCTCGCCGACGAGGAGACGCAGCTTCTGCGCGCGCGCGATGACGTCGCGGTGACCCAGGCGCGCATCGAAGGGGAGCTGGCGGCGGAGATCGCAAAGGAAGCGGAGGTGCGCGCGGAGATCGACGTCGCCGGCACGGTGCTCGAGTACGCGATGCTGCTGGAGCAGGCCGATCAGGCGGGTCAGGCCATCGGGCAGCTCGAGCAGCAGAAAGCCCAACGCACCTACACGGTGGGCGAGATCCAGGGGCGTCAGACCCAGAACCAGGCGGCCATCACCGCCCTCGAGCAGGAGCTCGCCGAACGCACCAACGAGCTCGGCGTGGCCGGACAAAGGCTCGCGGTCGAGCGCGACAACGAGCCGGCGCTGTTCGGCAAGGACGACTGGCGCAAGCGGGTCGCTGCGATCGAGGAGGAGGTCGAGTCGCTCCGCAGCACGTTCGCGCAGCGCCAGGGCATCCTCAACCAGCTCAAAATCGATCTGTCGGCCCTCTCCGTGCAGGCCCAGACCGAGCAGTCCCAGATCGCTCTTATCGAGCGTTGGATCGCCGACACGAAGGCCCGGCAGAAGACGCTGCACGACAGCGCGCGCGAGGTGGAGAACAGGCTCGGCCACGCGCGTCCACCCAAGCCCCCGACCGTGACCGAAGCCGAGCAGATCCTGACGGTGATGCAGACTCGCCGCGGCGAGCTGCTCGAGCGCATCGAGCGTCTCAAGACCGAAATCCGCCGCCAGAAGGAGGAGACCGCACGCATCCTCGCCCGGCTCAAGCAGATCGAGCTCGAGCGACAGCGTGTGGCGCAAATGGTCCAGAGCGCTCAGGTCGCAGCGACCCAGGGAAGAGAGGCGGCGCTGCGCCAGCTCGCCTCCCGGCGCCGCGCAGCCGTCGAGCAGCACACCCTCGAGGTACTGGGCGGGCTCGAGCGCTCGCTCGCCTCCATCGACCAGGTGTTCGTGGAGCCCGCGCGCGAGGCCATGCTCAAGGACGATTCCCCGCGTCCCCTCCCCTCCGAGATCGTTCGAGACGCCGCCGACAAGCTCGCACCCGTGGTGGAGAGGCTGGTGAGCGAGCTCGATCCGCAGCTGCTCACGCAGGACGCGATGCTGGGGCAGGTCCAGCGGGAGTTCTGCGATGTCGCCGTGGAGGCCTGCCGCTCGGCGTGGGGATGAAGCGCTCTCTGCTGCTCTGGGCTCCCGCGGCCATCGTCGCCGGGATCATCTTCTTCGCCTCCTCCCTGCCAGGCCAGTCGCTCCCTTCGGTTGCCATCTGGTCCTTCGACAAGGTCGTCCATGCCGCGGTGTACGCCGTCCTCGGCCTGCTCGTCGCCTTGCCCCTCGAGCGCCTGAAGGTGATCCAGCGACGCACGGCGATCGTGATCGTGGCAGCCATGGTCGTGACGGCCTACGGGATCTCGGACGAGCTGCACCAGCGGTTCACGCCGGGACGAAGCCCCGATGTGTTCGACGTGATCGCGGACGCGATCGGAGGCGTGTTGGGAGCATGGGCATGGGTGGGGTTTCGTCGGAAACGGGCCGGGGACTGAGCATGGGCAGGAAGGCGCCGGGCGAGGCCAACGGCTGGACGGCGCCGCTCGAATTGAGACAGGCGCTCCGGGGGCTCATCTCACGTGCATGGGGCGACGAGTGCACCGCGGTCGTTCCACGAGGTGATCGCGAGACAGTCAAAGGACACCGAGTCCATCGACTCGACCGGGTCGGCCGTGGCCGGCGTCAACGGAGTGCCCGTCGACCCAAGTCGTGCGCGGCGCCCCCGCACTGCGCCCCGCACCTCTAATGGACGAACCCGCCGTGAGCGACGCGGACGGCGGGGGACAACTCCGCCTATCGCTCCCCGCTCCCGCCGCTTGCGCCGTCGAGCACCGCGCGAACCTTGCGCGCCAGCGCGCCGGCGGTGTACGGCTTCGCGATGAACAGCACCCCCTCCTCCAGCATGCCGTGGTGCCCGATCACGTCGTCCGCGTAGCCCGACGCGAACAGCGTCTTGAGCTTCGGATTCGCCTCGGTCAGCTTCTTCGAGAGCGCACGCCCGTTCTGCCCGGGCAGCACCACGTCGGTGACCAGAAGCGGAGCGGTCAGCAGCGCCTCCCCACCGCGCGCCAATGCATCTTCCGCGCAGGCGAAGTCGATCACCCTGTAGCCGAGACGCGAGAGGATCTCGCGGGCGAACGCCAGCACCAGGGGCTCGTCTTCGACCAGCAGGAGGGTCTCGGAGCCCGTGGGCAGTGCCGTGACGCGCGAAGGGCTGTGCTCCCAATCCGCGGCTCCCTCGGCGCGCGGGAGGTAGATCTTGAAGACCGATCCCTTGCCGGGCTCGGACTCGACGTCGATGCACCCACCCTGCTGCGCCACCGTGCCGTACACGGTGGCAAGCCCGAGTCCGGTGCCCTTGCCCTTGGGCTTCGTCGTGAAGAAGGGCTCGAACAGATGGGAGCGAACCTCGGGGGTCATGCCGGAGCCGGTGTCGCGAACGGAGAGCAGCACGTGAGGGCCGGGTTTCGCCTCGGGGTGCAGACGGCAGAAGTCGGCGTCGAGGACGACCTCGGCGGTCTCGATGGTGAGCTTGCCGCCATCGGGCATCGCATCGCGGGCATTGACGGCCAGGTTGACGAGGACCTGCTCGAGCTGGGTGGGGTCGGCCTTGACGAGGCCGACGGGGGAATCGATGACGGCTTGCAGGGCGACGTCTTCGCCGATGAGGCGGGCGAGCATCTTCTGGAGCTGCTCGATGAGCTGGTTGAGGTCCAGGACCCGAGGCTCGATGATCTGCTTGCGGGAGAAGGCGAGGAGCTGGCGGGTGAGCGCGGCTGCGCTGTGGCCGGCCTTGGTGGCCTCGCCCAGACACTCGCGCGGGGAACGACCGCCTTGCATGTCCATGAGCGCGAGCTGGATGTTGCCCAGGATCGCGGTGAGCAGGTTGTTGAAGTCGTGGGCGACTCCACCGGCGAGACGTCCGATGGACTCCATCTTCTGCGCCTGACGCAACTGGTCCTGCAGCCTCTCGCGCTCCTGCTCCGCTTCCTTGCGCTCGGTGATGTCCCTGCCGACCACCTGGATCTCGTCGATCGCGCCCTGCTGATCGCGCAGGGCACGCACGGACCACACGCTCCACCGACGCACGCCGTCGACGCCCACGAAGGAGTGATCGAACTCCTCGATCGTCGAGTCGCGCTTCAGGGTGGTCATGTGAATCGAGAGCAGCTCTTGTCCCGGGAGCTGCTCGAGGGTGCGGACGTCGCGTCCGACGAGTGACTGCACGTCGGAGACGCGACTCCGGCAATAGCGCTCCAGAGCGCCGTTGGCGAAGGAGACCACGCCGTCGGAGCCGAAGCGGAAGATCATGTCGGTCTGGCCTTCGACGATGCCGCGGTAGCGGGCCTCGCTCGCGCGCAGGCGCTGCTCGTCCTGCTTGCGCGCGGTGATGTCGCGGAAGTACCAGACGCGTCCGAGGTACTTGCCCGAAGGAGCGTGGACGGGCTCGGTGTAACGCTCGAGCGTGCGGCCGTCGGCCAGCTCGAGCTCGTCGCGGCTCGGGGTCGAATGCTGCTCGTACAGCTCCGCGACGCCTTGAAGGAATGCATCGGAATCGCGCAGCTTGTCCCTGACGAACGCGAGCGTCTCGCGGTCGGAGCGAGCGGCCATGACCTCGGGCGGGACGCCCCACAGCTCCATGAAGCGCCGGTTGTGGAGGATGACGTGGCCGTCGCCGTCGACGAACAGGACGCCGTCGTCGGAGGCCTCGGCCTGCGCCTCGAGCAGTGCATTCTTGAGGGTGACCTCCGCCTCGGCGTGCTTGCGGGCCTCGATGTCTGCGTTGGCGCGCTCGAGGGCCGCGTTGTTGATCGCGAAGAAGCTCCAGCCGACCACGGCGATGATGATCATGGCCGAGGTGCTGTTGGCAACGTAGTCGAAGAGGGCTTCGGAAGGAGCGTCGAGGTGAGGACGTGTGGCGATGATGAAGACGAACAGCGCGCCGATGTTGGCAAGAGCATACAGGCCGATGCCCCAGCCCCGCTTCCTGAGGCTCAAAGGGACCATGCTCAGGAAGGCGAGCACGAAGACGATCGTGTCGAGTCGTGCGACGGGGGTAGCCCGGTCGACGAACATGATGGTCCAGAAGACGCTGAAGGCAGTGACGAGGAACAGGTGGGCGGCGAGGGTGAAGAAGCCCTTGACGAGCAGGAAGAGGGAGCCGCAGAGGATGACGAAGCCGATGCCGAGGATCGCCATGATGGCTTCGTTGACCGAATGATCGAACGAAGGGCTGGTGAGGGTGATCCAGGCGTTGTAGCCGGCGGCCACCGGAATGATGGCCATCAACGCGAGGAACAGCAGAGCGATGAAGCGAGCGCGCTGCATCGTCGCGAAGTCGACTTCGGCATACCGTCTGAGGAGGAGGTCGAGAAGCCGGCGCATGCGGCTCCACGATAGGCGAGGTTAGCCGTGGAAGATCGCCCCATTTTGGAGGCCAGAAAGTTCGCTCCTTTCGTCCGTCGAGGAACGTGGACTCCGCGAACATCGCCGGAACCAGGCAAGGCCGGCGATTGGCCCCCGCGAGCCCCGTGTCGTATGCTGCGCGCCATGCGGATCCGAGCCTTCGTTCTTCTTCCCGCTCTCGCAACCCTCCTCCCTGCGTGTGACAAGAGCGCGGCCCCGTCAGCGCCCGACGCGGCGCCGGTCGCTTCGGTCTCCGTGACCCCGCCGCCTCAGCCGCGTCCGCGTCCCGCCGACATGGACGTGCCTCAGGCGCGGGAACCGCTGAAGTGCGCGGCAGGGGGGAAGCGGCCGGTCTGTCAGGTGCTCGACGAGTTCGAGAAGGCGGATGCGTGGAACCTGGAGACGATCCGCGGAGTGGACGCGCGGTACTTCGGGCAGGCCACGGTCGTGGAGAAGGGGCAGCCGCGCACGGCGTGGTACTTCATGGTCGTGAAGAAGGTTCCGACCAACGACGTGCCCGCGGGGGATCTGCCCATCAAGATTGCGATTCGGGAGCTCGATTCGACGCTCGGGGCCGAGAACACGCAGGCGCCGAAGCTGCTGCGCGCGCTCGAGCACGACGACACGGTGAACAAGGGCAACTCGACGTCGCAGTACGTGAAGTCCTACGCACCGAGCAACTGGGACGGCGCGAACGTGACGGCGGGACCGTCCACGATCCTGCACGCCCAGGGCGGGATGTTCGTGCGCGAAGGCAAGAAACGCCAGCTGCACGTCGTCCACTTCTCGGCGGTGGGCGTCGGCGGGGCGGTCTCGGGCGACGGTGTCTACGCGACGCTGTACCCGGTCTCCTGGTGACGCGCGGAGCTCCCGGTCACCTCGCCTCCTCGAGAATTCCACGCAGCACGTCGGCCCGGTCCACACCGCCCAGCAGCCGCCCTTCCTCGTCGACCACGGCCACCAGCTTGTGCTTGCCTTCCACCATCGCCCCGATCACCTGCGCGAGGGGATCGTCGGGACGCGCGCGGACCACATCCGTGGTCATCAGATCCGCTGCGTACCGGGCGCTCGCGTGACGCGCCGTCTGCGCCTCGTCGTCCGCATGCGTGCGATGCCCCAGGCGCCGCATCAAGGAGCGGACGATCGTCGGATGGCTCGCGGGGGCGACCCGCTCGAGCACCGCGCGCGCGGAGACCATCCCTTGCACGCGGCGGTTCGCATCGACGACGAGGGCGCGGGCCAGCTCGGTGGACTCCACCGCTTCGATCACCTCGCCGAGGGGAGCGTCGGGGCGCACGGTGGGGATGTCGTGGCGCATCACCGCGGAGACCCGCGCGTCGGAGGCTCGGGGCACCGGTGAAGTCGGGTGCTGGCGCAGCGCTCCGAAGTCCGCGACGGTCCTGAGCAGGTCGAGGCGACTGACGATGCCGACGACGGCGCCGGTCTCGTCGACGACCGGGAGCCGCTTGAGCTGGCGACGGACCATGGCCTCGGCAGCGACGGTCAGGGGCGCTCCGGCGGGCACGGTCACGGCGGGACTCGTCATCACCTCGCCCGCAACGACGCGGGACATGGCCTCCATGTGATCGGACTGAGCGCGGGCCGACAGTCCGGGCAGCAGCGCGAGACGAATCCCGAGTCCCGCGCGCTGGACGAGATCCGAGTCGGTGATGAGGCCGACGACGATCCCGCCGTCCACCACGGGAACTGCCCGCACACCACGCGTCCGCATCAGCTCGACGACCTTGCGGATCGGGGTGTCCTTGTGCACGACGAGCACGTCGCGGGTCATGATGGAAGCGATCGGGAGGGCATCGGACAGCGGTCGGACGGCCTGCGTGGCGCAACGCACGACCTCGGTGGGCTCGACGGTGACCATGCCAGCGGGCACCATCGGGCAGAGCTCGGGGAGCAGTGCGTCGACGCGCTGACGCGAGTCGATCCACTCGATCACCAGAGGGAGGTCACCGTCGTCCTCGCCGATCCTGGATGCGTGCAAGCGGCCGGAGGCGCCGAAGCCTTCGAGGGCTCGCAGGACGGTGACGCCTGCGGCGTTGTGCGTGCGCAGGAAGGTGACGACGGCCTGGGAGGCGGGAGTCCTGCCGATCGTGTCCGTTTCGCTGACATAGACGCGGACGCGCAGCATCGGGCCGATCGCGGTAGGGGAGTTGGGAGTCATGACGCATGCCCCTCTGAGGGGGACATGTTTCGAGAGGCGGCGAGGGCAAATGCAGGAGCGACGGAGCGGGTCAGCCGCCCGCGCCCGCGCGGGTGGTGACGCTGGCGCTGGCCTGAACGGAGACCTTGATGCTGGCGGAGGCGCTGACGGTCATGGTGGCGGCGGAGGCGACGCAGGCGACAGCGTGTGCGCCGGCCTTGCCGATGATGCCGGGCATGTTCTTGCCGACCTGCACGACGGTGTCGGCGTCGGCGATGACACGTTTGCCGAGGGCGATCTGGGCGTGCAGCAGCAGCGGGAGGTTGGCGCGCAGGGAGTTGGCGAGGCGCAGGGCCATTTCGTGGGACTGGTTGGGGATGACGGTGACGGCGGCCGGGGTGCAATAGGCGGTGAACTCCGCGTGGGCTTTGCAGCTCGCGTTGCACTCGGCATCGGCGCTCCCGCCGCCCTGTGCGGTGCTCATCCCGGCCGCGGCGTTGCACTGCCCCGTGCAGTTCGAATACGCCTGGGCGTTGGCCTGGCACTGCGGCGGCACCACGGTGACCAGGAAGCGCAGCCCCGTCGTGGAGAGGATCCCGTCCATGCGCGCGGCCACGGCGCTGCACGCGCCGGAGGCCCGACCGCCTTCGCCCTGGCGCGGCGCCATCTCCTGATCGGAGAGGCCGATATCGTGACCGATGCGCACGCAGGCCTGGGCGGTTTCGGCCTCAGCCTGTGCGGCGATGCTCATCAGGTCCTTGGTGGCGACGACGAACGCGCCGATCTTGGCGTTGAAGTCGGCGCGGGATGTGTACACGGCGCCGGCGGCGTTCACGTTGACGCCGAGCTCGGGACAGGCTGCGGTGGAGACACCGCCGAGCACGCCGGAGCCGAGGGCCTCGCAATCGACGAGAGCGCTGGGGCCGAGGGCCATGACGGCCAGGCAAGCGAGACGCGAGAGGGGTTTCATCGTGTTTCTCCGATGGGGGAACGAGGCTCTTCGATGACGGGACCGAGACCGGGGAGTCGCGTCGGGATCGCGTGTTTCCCCGCGGAGGCCACGGTATCACACGGGGGAGCTGGCGAGCCACGGGCTGGGAGGGTGGGTGCGGCGCCGAAGAGAGCTTGACGAACCGCCCGGACCGGCGTGCCATGCGTCGCGATGGATGTCGACACGCTTTGCGGGCAGCTGATCGTGGGCGGGTACGCCGATGCGGAACCCTCCAAGGAGTTCGTGGACGCGGTACAGCGGGGACGTCGCGGCGGTGCGGTGCTCTTCCGCAGGAACCTCCCTACTCTCGAGGCCGCGTGGAAGGCGTGCACGACGCTGGCCCAGGCCGCGCCGGCGGAGTGCCCGCTGTGGCTGTGCGTGGACGAGGAAGGGGGCCGCGTGAGCAGGCTTCCGGCCCCTGCGCGCAGGCTCCCGGCGATGCTCGCCCTCGCCGCCCACGCGGACGAGGCGTTGATCGAGAAGGCCGGCGCGTGCACGGGAACGCAGCTGCGCGCGCTCGGGTTCAACCTCGATCTCGCGCCGGTGCTCGACGTGCACACGCGCGAGGACAACCCGGTGATCGGGGATCGGGCCTTCGGGCGCGACGCGGCGACGGTGACCCGCCTGGGCCTTGCGTTCTGGCGCGGGTTGAAGTCCGCGGGGATCGCCGGCTGCGGCAAGCACTTCCCCGGGCATGGGGACACGTCGGTCGACAGCCACGTCGGCTTGCCGGTGATCCCGTGGGACATGGATCGTCTCGAGCAGCTCGAGCTCGTGCCGTTCCAGGCCGCGGTCGACGCGGGCATCGAGTGTCTGATGAGCGCGCACGTGGTGTGCGATGCGATCCACGCGGGGGTTCCGGGGACGCTGTCGCCGCGCATCGGGATGTCGTTGTTGCGGGGCGAGCTGGGCTTCCGGGGAGCGTTGCTCTCCGACGACCTCGAGATGAAGGCGATCTCGGAGCAGCGCGGC
Organism: Myxococcota bacterium; assembly: GCA_022703255.1. GTDB lineage: Bacteria > Myxococcota_A > Polyangia > Polyangiales > Polyangiaceae > JACRCQ01. Next base: position 35,204 of record JAKLDZ010000008.1, read on the forward strand.
ATCCAGGAGGCCGCGGTGATGGCGGTGCTCGCGGGGTGCGACGCGATCCTGGTGTGCAGCCGTCACGACTGGCAGGAGCAGGCGCACAACGCGCTGGTGCGCGAGGCCCGGCGCAGCACGGCCTTCCGAGCGCGGTGCGAGGAGGCGGTGGAGCGGACCCTGGCGGTGCGGCGCGCGTGGCCGTGCAGGGCGGAGCCCACCTTCGCCCAGGCCCAGGCGATCATCCAGTCGGCGGAGGTGACCGAGGTCGCCGACCAGATGGCCCGTCTCGCCGGCTGAGCGTCTGTGGCCGCGGCGTCGGCGCTGGTGTATCGGACGGGCATGAACCTGCCCGATCGCTATGTCGTGTGCTGCTCCCGGCTGGTCACGTGCGACGACGTCCGTGAGACGGAGCGCAATCCCCTCGGGGTCATCGAGGACGCCGGATTGTTCGTGGACCGAAGCACCCTGCAGGCGATCGGTCCGCGCAAGCACGTGATCGAGATGGCGGAAGGGGCGCCGGTGGTGCTCGACTGGCCGGGGGTGATCACGCCGGGGCTGGTGGACGCGCACACCCATGCGGTGTGGGCGGGGTCGCGTCACGACGAGTACGCGCTGCGGATGTCGGGGGCGGGCTACGAGCAGATCGCCGCGGCGGGCGGAGGAATCGCGGCGACCATGAACGCGGTGCGCGCGGCCACGGCCGGGCAGCTCGCGAGCTCGACCTGGGCGCGCCTGCGCAGGATGGCCGCGCTCGGCACCACGACCTGCGAGGTCAAGAGCGGCTATGGCCTCGACCTGGCGAACGAGATCAAGCAGCTCCGCGTGATCGAGCAGCTCGCGTCCGACGTCCGCCTCCCCAGGGTGATCCCGACCTATCTCGCGCTGCACGCGATTCCGCCGGAGGGCAAGGCGCACCGCGACGAGTGGGTCGATCGGGTCGCCCGGGAGTGGGTCCCCGAGATCGCGAAGCTGGGCCTCGCCCGCTACGTGGACGCGTACATCGACCGCAATGCGTTCACCGTGGAGGAAGCGCGCAGGGTCTTCGACAAAGCCTACGAGCTCAAGCTCGGTGTGCGCGCGCACGTGGGGCAGTTCGCCGACGTGGGCGGCGCCGACCTCGCGGCGGATGGGGGAGCCGCCTCGATCGACCACGTCGAGCACGTCTCCCACGACTCGCTGCTGAAGCTGGCGGCCTCGAAGACCCGCGTGGTGCTGCTGCCGGTGGCGAGCTACACGCTCAAGCAGACCCCGCCGCCGGTCCAGGCGATCCGCGAGGCCGGGGTCCCCATGGTGATCGCGACCGATTCGAACCCGGGCACGGCGCCGACCGAGAGCCT